>NZ_NFJA01000002.1:0-97480 GCF_002159615.1 Bacteroides sp. An279 | reverse complement strand
TCCTGTTCTTCGTCAGATAGCCCGCTATCTTCCTCATCACAGAAGCGAAAATGCCTCAAAAACTCATCCCAAATCATCGCACGATAAATTCAAAACAGCTTCTAAAAAGCATGAATAAAAATAATTGATGAATATCCGCAAACGACCCCTGTAGGGGCGTATTGCATACGCCCGAATACGCCAACTTATCCATGTGGATGCTTTTAGGGCGTATGCGATACGCCCCTACAGTTTATTGGGCGGAAATGCGGATATTCATTTAAATTTAATCCCAACATGCATCTTTCCCGTTCAACCAGTCCTTCAATGAAGTTCGTACAAGAGAATCGGGCAATAAACTCGTATCCTGATTCCGTTCATCGGGCCGTACAAAATACGAATGGCTGATGTAAGCTTGGGTTTGGGTATAAGGAAGTTCTACGCAAAGCACATCACCGAAACAGGTCGGCTTTTGGGAGGTAGGAGTCCCGATAATCGGGAAAAGCGCATTGTCTTTGATGAGCGTCAACAGATAATTGGCACTGCTGAAGGTATTCTGCCCTTGAATAAACGCCACTTCTCCATGAAAACGACTGGAAGGCTTCGGCATATCACCGGTAAAATCATTCATTACTTGATGTTGTTCCGCCAACTCCCCTTTCATTGATTCATACTTGTCACGGATAAAAAGCGTAGGATAACACGTTTGCAAGAAATCAGACACACGGATGTAGGAATGAAACGGACAAATATCCCGAAGGGAGACACCCAGAAATTCAAGCAACACATCGCCCAATACACTATTCCCTCCTCCATTATAACGCATGTCTATCACCAGCCGATTCACGTTATGCACCGCCATTGCACGTGCCATTTCATCCAGGAAATCCGCAAACAACGGAAGACTATCCTCCACGGCTTTATCTGGAGAGACCTGCATCAAACGGCATCCTTGCCAATAAGTAAACCGGTCTATCATCGCATTGAACTGAAAATAACACGTATCGCCGATTATCTGATAATGAAAAGGCTCGTTTCTCCTTGCCGTAACCGGATGCGGAACCTGCTTCACCTGATACAAGCCTGATGCACCTTCATTTAAGGACGAAGGCAAACACACTTCACTTCCATCCGCAAACATAAAGCGGACACCCCTGTCCGTATCTACCCCCAAAGCGTTCAGAAACGCTTTATTGTTCATAAAAAAGCTTCCCGTAATACAAGCCTTTATCTGATTTTCCGAAGGAACATAAACCTTTAATTTTTGTATCAATGAACCAATCGGACACGCATTAATAGCTATAAGTTCCTTCCCTGTACAATCCGGAACCGAATCCGGAAGACTTCGAAAATAAAAACTCCCCTCATAATAACGTAACATGAAAGGATAAAGCGATGTATCGTCAAGCATCACAAACGTATGCGCATCTTGAAGCAAAGCCAGCCAACGGTTCAGTTCTACCTGAAACGCCGGACGCTTCATCCGCTCGTCCAACTTATCGCATAAAGATTCGACATACTTCTCGAAACGTGCAAAAGCCGCCTCATCTACCAACGGAAGCGGATGAAACGCCTTGATGAAAGCCAACAGATTTATCACTTCATGCTGATACGGATTGCCGGCTTTCTCCTTATATAATATAGGTATAGGAAAAGTGTTATCCATTTTCAATCAAATAAAATGCCATACCCACGATGCCTGCCACAACTCCTATTGCACATCCGCACCAGAAATAGAATGCTAATTTCTTCTTATCCATATTGCTTTTCCGACTCATCTGTTTGATCAGGCCCGCCATACTTCCGCCAAACACGCCCAAACCAATACCGATAACAAGTCCGGCTGAAGAGTCTAACACCATTTTCAATATAAAACCAAGAACTACCCCGACACCTGTTCCGATGCCGATATAGCGGTCTGTAATGCTTTCTTTCATTTTGTTGCTTTTTGTTTACTTTATATTTCTCTTTTTTCGAATCATAACCGCAAAGATAACGATTTATTTCAAATCACCTATTCCTAATCCTGATTATTCATTTAAACAATAGCATCTTATCTCCTGCTGGCGAGTATCCAATACGACTTGTGAGAAACGCTTGAAAAACGAAATGCCTATTGTTCTTCGAGATGCCAATGTCGCCAACGTCACATTTTTAAATAGCTTTTGATTTACTTTCCCTTGCGCCACTTCATAAACCGTTATCAC
Organism: Bacteroides sp. An279; assembly: GCF_002159615.1. Classification (NCBI taxonomy): domain Bacteria; kingdom Pseudomonadati; phylum Bacteroidota; class Bacteroidia; order Bacteroidales; family Bacteroidaceae; genus Bacteroides; species Bacteroides sp. An279. The sequence goes on along the minus strand of NZ_NFJA01000002.1, from coordinate 95,294 downwards.
ACTTCCTGCATCCATAAAGCCATAACAAGTATCTTTTTTCAAAAAGCAAGCGTCAGACATTTGTTCTATATCCTGCTTTGGCAATAAGAAATCACTCCGGTCATACCCCGTATCTATCAAGACATGAGAGCATTTGACGCCATTCAGTTCCATTTCCTCCACATAATACAAGCCTCGTTCCTTCTTATAGCGCAAGACCATATCCGGAGTTCCGGAAACAAACGGATGAACATTAGAGATTGTACCTTCTTCAAAATCAAGCAACCAATTACAACGGTCTATCATGTCTGTACCTATAACCCCATGGATATGTTGCCATTGAAAACGCCGCGGCAATAAGATGACTGTCCACAAATTCCCTTCGATATTCCCCAAACACGTATAAAACGAAAAATATTTCTTCACCGAAAAATCATTGCCGGCTATATCTTTCGCGTCCGCCTGCATAAAAGGATAAAAAGACTCCGGCACGGTATCAGCATAAAGCAAGGTAATATTCGCTCCCGTATCAAAAAGAAAATTCATCCCACTCCCGGAGAATGTTACATAACCGTCCTTGTCAAACGCAGAGACAAAAGGATTTATCTTCGGTTTCATTCCGATAAGGAACAACCCGACCGTTGCTATGGATACGATTATGAAAAGAAGTTTTTTCATCTGGACGAACTTATTCTATTCATTGATAAAGGCTCTGCATCAGTTCATGTTTTTACCAATGCAAAGGTAATGTTTTCTATTTATCACGTGAGTTCGGAATCAGAAAAATTGAATATCCGATACGCCTTTACATGGCAATTGAGTAAAATGCTGATATTCAATAAACTTTTGTCTGTCATAACTGTTTTCCTTAAAAAAACATCCCTAAGATAAACAGTTTATGGATAACATGTAAGCGGCACTTTACATTCTGACGACTTTTGCCGAAAATTGAAATAACGAATTAAACTCGTTTTCAATCCGTTGTCTATCTTTTGCACTATGCATTGCCCACACACTCCTTGGGAATGACACAGATGACACACCGAGTCTTACTAAAAGCTGTCACTTCAGCAACCGCTTGCTAAGATAACGCACGGGATACCACACCGATAGGAAACCTACCACGAGGACGGTGACAAAGACCACTGCCACATCTGTCACTTCCACACTGACGGGATAAGCATCGACCACAAAGCTGCCCGAACTGCCTAATTTTATCAGCCCGAATACTTGTTGCACCCAGCAGAGTATCAGTCCCAGCACCACGCCCACCGATGCGCCAATAAACGAAATCATCCGTCCCTCGAAAAGGAAGATACGGACTATCTGCTTGTCGCTCGCACCCAGGTTACGCAAGGTTGCCACGTCATCACGCTTATCAATGATGAGCATTGAGAGCGAACCGATGATGTTAAAGCAAGCTATCACGAGAATGAATGTAAGGAAAAGGTAAGAGATAAGTTTTTCCACACGCATGATGCGGTAGGTATCCGCCTGCTGCTCATAGCGGTCTTCCACACGGAAGTCACCACCTAGCTGCTGCTGAATCTGCCGCTTCACCGCTTCGGTATCGGCACCGGGAGCAAGGCGGAGATTGACAGCACTCACTTCGGTAGTGTATTGGAAGAGACTACGGGCAAAGTCGATGGAAGTCAGGATGTAAGAGGCATCGTATTTTTCCTGATTGACCGAAAAAACCAGTCCGGAAGAAAACAGGCTACCGGTGACAAATGCCGTAGAAGGATTGGCAAGGTTCACTTTCGCACCGCGCCTGGGAGCGTACACCTCTAGAGGGTCAAGGAAACGGATGCTGCTGCCCAATGTGGCGAGCAGCTGAATGCCGGGGATGGCATAGTGAGCCACCTCATCGTGCAAGGTCAGCTCACCGCGTCCGTAAAGGATACTGTCGATAGGCGTGAGAATATCGAAGTTGTCTTCCACACCCTTGATAACCGCCATTGCCTGCCTGCCCTGGTATTGCACCATGGCATTGTCTTCGAGCGAGCGCGACCATACCGCTACCTCGGGCATCTGCCGCAAAGCAAGGATACGCGGGTCTTCCCCATCGAACACCTTACCGCGCACTGCTGTAATGCGCAATTGAGGGTCGAAGGCGGTAAAAAACGATGCCACAAGATCTTGAAAGCCGTTGAATACCGACAGGGTACACACCAACGCCAACGTAGCAAGTGCCACTCCACACACAGAGATGGCGGAAATGACGTTGATGGCATTGTGCGACTTCTTCGAAAACAGGTATCGGCGGGCAATATAGAAGGGGAAATTCATTTCTTCAGCAACTCGTCGATGTGTGCGGCATAATCTAACGAGTCATCCACAAAGAACTTCAGTTCGGGGATGATGCGAAGCTGATAACGCACACGGGTACCCAATTCGTAGCGGATGGACTTCACGTTGTCATTGATATTTTTCACTATCTCTTCAGCACGTTCCGAAGGGAACACACTAAGGTAAGCACGTGCATAACTCATATCAGGGCTAATACGCACCACACTTACCGATACCAACACGCCGTGCATTGTCCGCGTCTGCTGCTGGAACATCTCGCTCAGCTCTTTCTGAATCAGCCGGGCTATCTTGTTTTGTCTGGTTGTTTCCATATATTTCTTTGGTTTATGTTTTCAGGTGGCTAGTTAACAGGTACTAGATGACTAGGTCTTAAATACATTGGTTTACCATTTATACCTGTCAACTAATGCCTAGTACCTGCTACCTATAGTTTTCGAATTATCGTCAACCCGTCCCGCAGGGGAAGGATAACTTTTTCCACACGCCGGTCGGAAGCTACATGGTCATTGAACCGCTTGATGCCGATGGTCTGTGCATCAGCACTCCGGGGTTCTTCCAGCACATGTCCGTCCCACAGCGTATTATCAGCAATGATATACCCTCCCTTGCGGAGCCGGGGCAGTATCATCTCGTAGTAATCTATGTAGACCCGCTTGTTGCCGTCGACAAAAGCAAGGTCGAACGTGATGTCCATCGTAGGCACTATCTGCAAGGCATCGCCAATATAAAAGCGGATGCGGTCGGCATAGGGCGAGCCTTCCAGCCACGGACGGGTAAAGTCTTCCTGCTCGTCATTGATTTCAAAGGTATGGAGCATCGCCCCTTCTTCCAGTCCCTCTGCCAGACACAATGCCGAATAGCCGCTGTACGTACCTATTTCAAGCACCTGCCGTGGACGTATCATTGTGACAAACATCTTCAGCATCCGCCCCTGCAGGTGTCCCGAAGCCATACGAGGACGCAACAACTTGACATGCGTAGCCCGATAGAGCGCCTTCAGATAATCGCTCTCCTCATCAATATGTCCGAGGATATATGCATCCAATGCATCGGTTTCTTTCATATCTCAGTTGACCAGTTGACAAGGTACTAGTTGACTAGGTTTTAAATAGTCAGGTTGGCTTAGTATCTAAAACCTAGTCACCTGGTACCTAGTTAACTAGTCACCTCTAATTATAAATATCTGTTCCGGTTCGGCAACACATAGTTCTCGGTATCTTCCAGCACATCGTCCACCTGGTTGATTTCGAGGAACGAAGTGTGCGTGCCTTTCTTACCGCCGCTCAGGTATGCTACCATTTCTTTCGGAGTCAGCACACCGTCGCTCAGCAACTTACGCAATGCCGTGAAATAATACTCCTGTCCGTTTGCCTTTTCGGGCATATAGATAGCCTCCACTCCATACGACAAGGCAAGATGACGCATTGTCTTTTCCTTGTAGCAGATGGCAAGCACAGGATATTTACCACGGAAAGCAGCCAGATTGCGTGCCGTACGTCCACTGAAACTGTCGGTAATGATGGCACGGATAGGCATCAGCGTGGTGGCACGTACCGCCTGTTTTGCCAGGAAGCTGGTCACATCAGTATTGTCCGGAGTCAAAGGAATAGGTATGTCGTTTTCTTCCATCTTGTCTTTTTCCGCCTGTGCGGCAATCTTTGCCATGGTCTTCACTGCCTCTACCGGATATTTGCCGTATGCCGTTTCGCCACTCAGCATCAGGGCATCGGTGCGGTAATAGATGGCATTGGCAATGTCGGTCACCTCGGCACGGGTAGGACGCGGATTGTTTATCATCGTGTGAAGCATCTGGGTAGCCACAATGACCGGTTTGCGTGCCAGGATACATTTTTTGATAAGCTTGCGCTGGATGCCGGGGATGCGCTCCTGCGGCACTTCGATGCCCAAATCTCCACGGGCTACCATCACCCCGTCTGCCACTTCCAGAATCTCATCGATATTGTCCACGCCCTCCTGATTTTCGATTTTCGCGATAATCTGGATATCACTCTGATGAGCGTCGAGTATCTCGCGGATATCAAGTACATCCTGCTTGTTGCGCACAAAAGAGTGGGCGATAAAATCGATATCCTTTTCGATGGCATACAAGATATTATTACGGTCTTTTTCCGTGAGCGAAGGCAGATTGATACGCACGCCAGGCACATTCACGCTCTTGCGGTTTCCCAGTGTAGCATCATTGCAAACTTCGCAGAACAAGGTATCTTCGTTCTTGTCTATCACCCGCAGCTCCAGGTCGCCATCATCAATCAGTACATCTGCACCCACTGACAGGTCGTTTACAAATCCCGGATAGCTGACGGCGATGCATTCATGCGTCGTTTCCTGTTCGGGTTTGCCGACGATAGTTACCCGTTCGCCGGTCTTGAAATCGATGTGTCCTTCGGCACTTGCCGTTGTACGCACTTCCGGTCCTTTTGTATCCATCAGGATACCGATTCGGTTGGATACTTGGCGCACATTATTAATTAATGTCTCGAACCCTTCGCGGCTGGCGTGGGCAGTATTCATACGCACCACATTCATCCCCGCGTTAAACAGGTCGCGGATAAAATCGACATCACAACGTAAGTCTGAAATAGACGCAACGATTTTTGTTTGTTTGAGCATCATATAGTTTTAAGTTTTTAGTGTTTATATTTGAGGTGACCAGTTGACCAGACACTAGGAACTAGGTTCTAAAATGCTTTACCTAACATCCAGTCAACCAGTATCTAAAACCTAGTTCCTAGTACCTGGTCTACTAGTACCTAGAAGCGCTTCCAGAGCCAGCCGGTACGAATCCAGGCCGAAGCCACAAATCACGCCTTTACACGCACACGCTATCATCGATTTGTGCCGGAACTCTTCCCGGGTATGCACATTCGAAATATGAACTTCGATGACCGGAGTGGTAACAGAACGGATAGCATCCTGCAAAGCGATAGAAGTATGAGTGTAAGCTCCGGCATTCAGGATGATTCCGTTGGAAGAAAATCCCACTTCATGAATCTTGTTGATTAGCTCGCCCTCCACGTTCGACTGGAAATAATCGAGTTCCACATCGGGATAACGCTCTTTAAGTGTCTGATAATAGTCTTCGAACGAAGTCGAACCATAAATGGAAGGTTCGCGTTTCCCCAACAGATTAATATTGGGACCATTGATTATTTGTATCTTCATCATATTCACGAAGTAAACTTTTTAATAACTTTGCTGCAAAATCCGGCACAAAGATACGAAAAAGAAATGAAAACCAACGAGAAGATTATAACAAAGTACCGACAATACCTGAAATTGGAAAAGTCTCTGTCGGAAAACACCATACAGGCGTACCTCACCGACCTCGACAAACTCCTCGCCTACTTCACTCTGGAGGGCATCGACTGCACAGAAGCCACCTTGCAGGACCTGGAAAACTTCTCAGCCGGCCTCCACGATATCGGCATCCACCCTCGTTCGCAAGCCCGCATCCTTTCAGGAATACGCTCGTTCTACCGCTTTCTTACCCTCGACGACTATATCCGGCAAGACCCGAGCGAACTGCTCGAATCACCACAGATAGGCAAACACCTTCCCGACATACTGACCGTGGAAGAAATAGATGCACTTATCGGAGCCATCGACCAAGGCACCCCCGAGGGTCAACGCAACCGCGCCATTCTGGAAACCTTGTACAGCTGCGGACTTCGCGTATCGGAACTCTGCAACCTCCGGCTATCCGACCTCTACCTTTCCGAAGGCTTTATCAAAGTGGAAGGCAAGGGAAACAAACAACGCCTGGTACCCATCTCTCCCCGTGCCGTCAACGAGCTGAAGAATTACTTCGTAGAACGCGAAGAAACAAAAATCCGCCCCGGTTACGAAGATTTTGTCTTCATCAGCCGGATAGGCAAGAACATTTCGCGCATTATGGTGTTTCATATAATAAAGGAGTTGGCAGACCAAATCGGACTAAAAAAAAGCATCAGCCCCCATACTTTCCGCCACTCGTTCGCCACCCATCTGCTCGAAGGCGGTGCCAACCTGCGTGCCATCCAGTGCATGCTGGGACACGAAAGCATCGGCACCACCGAGATTTATACCCACATCGACCGCAATATGTTGCGGCAAGAAATCATCGAACACCACCCACGGAACAAGAAAAAGCAATCCGAGTGAGCACTTTTGCCCCGTTTTAATCTTTTTTTTAGTATCTGTTTAAAAAAAACGAGCAAAAAGTTAACAGCTAATGGAGTTTTTCTTATCTTTGCCCCAAATATAAAAACGAAGTAAAAAAAACAACTAGATTATATTTTATAACAAACCAAATAGTAAAAATCATGATTAAAAAGTTGTATTTGCCCTTAGTGGCATTGTTAGTTCTTGCTTTCTCTTCATGTAGCAAGATGGGTGAATTGGACCCTAGCTATTTCACAACTGATCCTGAAGTATTGGAAACTATCGGTGGCAAGGTGCCTGTAACTATCACGGGCAAGTTCCCTGAAAAGTATTTCAAGAAAAATGCGACCGTTGAAGTCACTCCGGTCTTGAGATGGGATGGTGGCGAAGCCAAAGGCCAACCCGCCAAGTTCCAAGGCGAAAAAGTACAAGGCAACGACCAGACCATATCTTACAAGGCTGGTGGTACTTATACGATGAAAGCCTCTTTCGACTACGTTCCGGAAATGGCTAAATCTGAACTGTATCTTGATTTCAAAATCAAGAAAGGAAAGAAAGAATACACCATCCCTTCTGTAAAGATTGCCGACGGTGTAATCGCTACATCTGAACTTCCGACCGTTGAATCAGCCAATGCAGCCTACGCAGCAGACGCTTTCCAACGCATCATCAAGCAGGCTCAGGAAGCTCAAATCATGTTCTTGATCCAACAGGCTAACATCCGCGCAAGCGAACTGAAGTCAGAAGGCATCAAGGATTTCAACAAGAAAGTGGTTGCAGTAAACGGCGACAAGAAAAACTTCAAGTTGAACAACATCGAAATCTCTGCTTACGCATCTCCGGATGGTGGTGTGAAACTGAACACCGGTTTGGCTGAAGACCGTCAGGAAAACACTGAAAAGTACCTGAACAAGCAATTGAAGAAAGGCGAAATCGAAACTCAGGTTGACGCTAAATATACTGCACAAGACTGGGAAGGCTTCCAGGAACTGGTTTCTAAATCAAACATCCAGGACAAAGACCTCATCTTGCGCGTCTTGTCTATGTACCAAGACCCCGAACAACGTGAAACTGAAATCAAGAACATCTCTTCAGTTTACAAGACCTTGGCAGATGAAATCCTTCCGCAATTGCGCCGTGCACGCCTGACCGCCAACTACGATGTTATCGGACGTAGCGATGAAGAAATCAACGCCGCATTCGACGCGAAAGAAGACTCTATCAGCGTAGACGAATTGCTGTATGCAGCTACCCTGACTCAGGACAACGCACGCAAGGAAGCCATCTACAAGAGAGCTATCGAAAAATATCCGAACGATTACCGTGCATACAACAACCTGGGTATGATGTCATACGCAGCAGGCGACCTGAACGCTGCTGAAAACTACTTCAAGCAAGCCGCAAGCAAAGACGCCAACGCTGCCGAAGTCAACACCAACCTCGGTCTGTGCGCATTGTGCAAAGGCAACGTAGCTGATGCAGAAACTTACCTGAGCAAGTCTACTGGTGCTAATACCGCTAACGAAGCTTTGGGTAACCTCTACATCAAACAAGGTCAGTACGACCGTGCCGTACAAGCTTTCGGCGACACCAAGACCAACTCTGCTGCCTTGGCTCAAATCCTGGCTAAGGATTACAACAAAGCTAAGAGCACATTGTCGGCAGTTAAGAATCCGGATGCTTACACTGACTATCTGATGGCTATCGTAGGTGCACGCACCAACAATGCCGACCTGGTTAAGTCAAGCATGGCTAAAGTGGCTCAGAAAGATGCCAACTTGAAAGCAAGCGCACAAAACGACCGCGAATTTGCTAAATATGCCAATGAAATCCAATAATCTTATCTGATAGATTTCAATGAAAGCCGGAGTGCAAAACGCATTCCGGCTTTTTTATTTCAAATAATTTATGTACATTCGCAGGCAAATCAATATATATCCACAGAGCCATGAAGACAATTGCTCCACTCGTCGCACTTATCATGCTTTCCCTTTCTGCCTGCAAGAAGGACAATCGCTTTGTGCTACACGCCGAAATGACAGGCTTGTCCGACAAGCCCATCCTCGTAATATACGATGACCCCGTGTCACGTCTTGATACAATTTTCCCGAAAGAAGGCAAGTTCGAATATGCTTTCCTTCCAGACACCATCACCATTTTCCGGCTTGCTTCCACAGAAGGAGAAGTGATTCCGTTTTTTGCAGACCGTGGGCAAGAAGTCAAGTTGGCAGGCACATTCGGACAACCCGACATACAGGGGAGCGGAGACAACGGAGCATACGGAACTCTATTAAAAGAACTGCAACCGCTAAAAGACTCTACATCCATTGTACAAACAGTAGAAAAGTTTATCCAGACGCATCCCACATCGTTTGCCTCTGCCTACCTCATCAACCGATACTTCATCCAGGTGCCCCGACCCGATATGGAGAAAATCGACCAGCTTATCGCCCCTTTGGCAGGAAACATCAAGGACAGCCGCTTGCTTAGCATCGTACTGAAGGCTTTGCCTTCCCAGTCCGACCTCAAACGGACATCGGAAGGATACGTCAACTATTTCTCATGCAAAGACCGAAAAGGGAAATACATCTCGTGGAGTGGAGAAAAAGACAGCTACACCCTGCTCAACTTTTGGGCTAGTTGGAACCCGGAAAGCATAACCCGACGCGATTCGCTGGCAACCTTGGTTAAAAAGTTCCCTGAAAAACAATTCAAAGTCCTGAACATTTCACTGGATTACGAAAAAGACAAGTGGCTGAATGCATGCAAGGAAGATACCAAACAATGGATAGAAACCTGCGACTTCAAAGGCTGGGACAATGTGGTGGTCAAACAAAACCAAATCCACACCCTTCCCGACAATATCCTGATAGGAAACAACCGTAAGATTTTCGCAACCGGCCTGTACGGCCAGCCGCTCTATGACAAAATAAAAGAACTGACAACAAAAAAATAAACCTTAAATACGACCTTAAATGCTAATCAAACTCTTCGGCGCCGCCGTACAAGGAATAGACGCCACCATCGTCACTATCGAAGTGAACAGCTCACGGGGAATCAAGTTCTTCCTCGTAGGACTGCCCGACTCTGCCGTAAAAGAAAGCCATGAACGCATCGTTGCCGCCCTGCAAGTCAACGGATACAAATTTCCTACCTGCCAGATAGTTATCAACATGGCTCCTGCCGACATCCGCAAGGAAGGCTCATCGTATGACCTGCCGCTGGCACTTGGCATACTGGGAGTGACGGGTGCCGTAGCTACCGACAAGTTCGACCGCTACCTCATCATCGGCGAACTGAGCCTGGACGGAAGCCTGCAGCCCATCAAAGGTGCCCTTCCCATAGCTATCTGCGCCCGCCAGCAAGGTTTCGAAGGCTTCATCCTGCCCAAACAGAATGCACGCGAAGCCGCCGTGGTCAACAACCTGAATGTATATGGCGTAGAAAACATCACCGAAGTCATCGACTTCTTCAATGGCAAGCGCGAACTGGAACCTACCGTCGTCAACACCCGTGAGGAATTCTACCGAAGCCAGTCGAACTTTCCTTTCGACTTTGCCGATGTAAAAGGGCAGGAGAATGTAAAGCGCGCACTGGAAGTAGCAGCAGCAGGCGGCCATAACCTTATTATGGTAGGAGCACCAGGAAGCGGCAAGTCGATGATGGCGAAATGCCTTCCCAGCATCCTGCCTCCGCTCTCGCTTGCCGAAAGTTTAGAAACTACCAAGATTCATTCTGTAGCAGGCAAGTTGGGAAAAGACTCGTCACTTATCGCTGTCCGCCCGTTCCGCAGCCCGCACCACACCATTTCGCAAGTCGCCATGGTAGGCGGAGGCACCAATCCCCAGCCGGGTGAAATCAGCCTGGCACACAACGGTGTATTGTTCCTCGACGAGCTTCCGGAGTTCAACCGAAGTGTACTCGAAGTACTCCGCCAGCCGCTGGAAGACCGGCGCATCACCATCTCACGTGCCAAATACACCTTGGATTATCCTGCCAGCTTCACCCTGATAGCCTCTATGAATCCCTGTCCGTGCGGCTATTACAACCATCCCACACGTCATTGTGTCTGCACACCCGGACAGGTGCAGAAATACTTAAACCGCATCTCCGGTCCACTGCTCGACCGCATTGATATTCAGGTAGAAATCGTCCCCGTACTGTTCGAGAAGCTTGCCGAACGGGAGAAAGGCGAATCGAGTGCCGCCATCCGCGAACGTGTGATACGTGCCCGGCAGATACAGGCAAAGCGTTTTGCCGACCTTCCTGGCATTCATTGCAATGCACAGATGACCTCTCGCCTGCTCCACCAATATGCCCAACCCGACACACACGGCATGAATCTCCTGCGCACCGCCATGGAACGCTTCAACCTCTCTGCCCGTGCCTACGACCGCATATTGAAAGTCTCCCGCACCATTGCCGATTTAGACGGAAGCGAAGCTATCCTCCCTCGCCACCTTGCCGAAGCCATCAGCTACCGCAATCTGGACCGGGAAAACTGGGCAGGATGATTTGCTAATAGAATAAGAAGTAAAATAATGCGAATCAGGAGTTAAAAAGGGGTTATAAGGAGTTATCGCCCGCTTGGTGGGCTGGGAGTTAGATACCAAGACCTTTTGTACCGCTTTCAGAAGCAAGGCTATTGGCCTTTAACTTCTGAACGAAGTGATAACTCTTGGGAAATAACTACGTTTGACTCCTGATTCGCATAAATATAATGAAAGAATGTGAGTCTGCCTCAAAATGAAAGTTGATTTCATTTTTGAAACAAACTCATTCTTTGCCGAAAAAACAGAGTCATTTACCTTCTATAATGCCGTTGCATTACTTCCCTCAATAATAAAAAGCCTGTTTACTTCAGGAAAAAAGCGTTCCATTTCATTCTAAAATTCAATATTTGAATGTCCTTTAGATTTGCCAACCCGACCCCATTGAAAATGAAGATATACTTCGTTTGCTGATGAAGTATATCTTCGTTGGCTGTTGCAGTATATATTAAACTGCCGATGAAGTATATCTTCGTTCGCAGAGGGCATATATTGTGCATAGTGAGACTCCCAAACAAAGAAGAGTGCCGTCTATCCTCCTCGGACAAACGGCACTCTTCTTTGTTTCGTTCGCTCTAAGTAAAGCCTTACTTACGCAGACCAAGCTCTTTCACGATGTTACGATATCTTTCGATGTCGTTACGCTTCAAGTAGTCGAGCAATGCACGACGCTTACCTACCAGCTTGGTCAAAGATCTTTCAGTTGTATAATCTTTTCTGTGGAGCTTCAAGTGCTCTGTCAGGTGAGAAATACGGTATGAAAACAATGCAATCTGAGATTCGGGCGATCCAGTATCAGTGTTAGACTTTCCGTACTTTTCAAAGATTTCTTGCTTTTTAGCTGCGTCTAAATACATAATTTTGACTGTTTTGTTTATATAATATAAATTCTATTTGCGGGTGCAAAGATAGGAATAATCTTTCATCCAACAAACACTTTTGCAAAATATCTTCCAAAGAAGATGCTATACAAAACAATTTAATCCTACAGCTATAAAAATACAAAACATAAACCAACAAAAAGTCTCCTAATAAATGATGCAAAATTTGTACTTCCGCAATTAAAAAGGCAAATCACCATAACACGTATCATCTTCACCGACAGATGTAATGCCGATGCTGTCCAAAAGGGCGATGTCTTTAATCTTTTTGCGGAATTGCATAAGTACAGATATTTGCTCGATTTCTCTTTTTCGATTTTGGCTAAGAATTAAATATTCTTTCTCTTTGTCAATACCCAAGAAACGTCTTCCAAGAAGATTGGCAGCGATGCCAGTGGTACTGCTACCGGTAAAAGGGTCTAGAATCCATGCGCCGCTGTGGGTAGATGCCAGAACAATACGCGACAACACTGCCAACGGTTTCTGAGTCGGATGTTTGCCACATGTCTTTTCCCATCGGGCAATGGCTGGCAAATGCCATACGTCTGTCATTTGCTTGCCGCTGTTAATTTGTTTCATTACATCATAGTTATAACAGTGAGGTACTTTTGCCGACTTACGTGCCCAAATGATAAACTCCGTTGAATGAGTAAAATAACGGCATGAAATATTAGGAGGAGGATTCGTTTTTGCCCAAGTGATTACGTTTAGAATTTTGAAGCCTTGCTCCGTCAGAATATTGGCGATAGAAAAAATATTATGGTATGTGCCACTGACCCATATCGTACCATTGTCTTTCAACTTCTGCCGGCACTCGTTTATCCATGCCCTGTTGAATGAATCCATGTATTCCGGCGTTCCGCCCTTGTCCCATTCGCCCTTGTCCACACAGACCACCTTACCGCTTTGCACACTTATACCTCCATTGCTAAGGAAGTAAGGCGGGTCGGCAAATATCATGTCGAACTTGAAACTGAATTGCTTCAACAGTTCGATGCAATCGCCGTGGAGGAGGGTGAAGGTGCGGTCAGGGGAACGGAAATAAGGGACAATCATAAAGAAGATATAATTTCTTGATAAGTTTTCCACGACATTAACCGTCCTTCACCATTGGGGTAATTGACATCCTCCTGTCCCCAAATCCATTTATATGCTTTTATTAAAGCTTCGGGAGATTCACCAGATGAAAAATGTAATGCACGAATATCATTTATAAAATTAGCAGGTTCTTCTCCATTATAAGTTCTTTCCATTAAAAGCAAAAATTTCTTTGCTTCAGCCTTATTTTCTTGAACCTTACCTTGAATATCGTTTAAAATTTGCTGGTGTGATATCTGCCAAAGATTCTCGTTATTCGGATCATATATGAAGACTAAAAAATCCTCCTTTTTAGGCCTCCCATATACAGTTTTACCACCAGGTTTTGTTATAACAATCTTACGTCCATCAGAGAGTTCTTCTACCTCATATCCACGATAAGGCAGATTGATGAGTTTTTGCGCAAAAGTTGCTTTATCTGCATTATCAATATGGATTTTCTCTAAATTAATGCTATGTTGATATATGTTTTTCATTGCCATTATTTATTTCATTATTTGACTGATAATACCATTTTCCATATCATTGATATTATAGATATGTTCAAGCACATCAAAAGTCTCTTCCAAATTATGTCGCGCACTATTCCAACCTTGCCCGTCGGTAAACCAAACAAAAGTAAAATCAGCAAGGTCTTTTGTTTCCAATGTAATGGTTTTATAGCTTCTTGCCGTTTCATTCAACTTGGAACCGTTGCTTCCATAGAAATTTGTTTCTATACCATATATCATAGACGGAGTTTTTACAACAAAATCAAATCGTTTTTCAGCTTTCCCCTGATTGGATATAGCAGATAAGTCAATATCCCATTTTTCTTCAATCTCGTGGATATACATTTCCTTGAAGTATGTAGTGTCTTTTTCAAAACCTGCTTTCTGAATAAAAGATTCAACAAGGTTTTCCATTAAATGCCCGCCTCTGTTTTTCCTTCCGTTGGAATCAAGACCTGTCTCTACACCGGTAACATAATCTACAAGACTTCCTATGATACGATTTTCAAGCAAATTGAAAATGCCTGTTTTACGCATAAATGTCTTATACTGTTCAATGTTATAATTCATTTTCTTGAAATTATAACAAAAACTACCTTCTTCATCAACCGCTTCAATATCCATTTCACGTTTGGCTATCAAAATAGGAATACATTTTAAGATATTAGGATATGCAGTCAATAACTTGTCAAACTCATCTTCGATATTCTTACTACCAATGAGAGAATTCATAATATTCAATTCTACCTTAATGGCATCAACATTAGCGAAGACCTTATCAAAATCTGTGTAATATTGATAATTGGCAATACTTGTGCGAAATTGCGCAAGCCAGTTATTAAAATCTCTTTCCATAACTTTTTATCTATAACCTATATTGATATTAGAAATCATTAGTTCTGACAATTTACCTCTTTTATTTGGATTTGCATTGACCATTCGCGTTGCCATCACCCGGCGAATGTTGTAAGCATGATATATTTCATCAAAGAAATTATCATTTTCATCTTTACCTTTCACATCCGAATTGCTTAAAATGAAATTAGCTTTATGGGCTGATACTTGATGGCAAAAATCACGTAATCTTATTTGTTCGTTATCATCGAATTCTTCTTTCGCGTATGAGTTAAAAGAAGATGTTTTACTCAATGGTTTATAAGGAGGATCGAAATAAAATAATGCATTTGGCGTAGCATAAGCTATTGTTTCTGCAAAATCTCCGCAGAGGATTTCAACCTTTTGTAAAATCTGAGAATCGGCTAAAATAGTTTCTTCATCACAGATTTTAGGATTGGCATATCTTCCGTGAGGAACATTAAACTTTCCTTTGGAGTTTACCCTATACAAACCATTAAAACACGTCCTGTTTAAGAAAATGAATAATGCAGCTATTTCTATATCAGACAAAGAAAAAGAGTTGTATATATCACGCTTATTCAAATAATAGATTTTCCTTTCATCCTCATTTAAAGATATATATTCACTTTGAAAGGACTTTAATAGTTCTATAAGTTTGTCAGGTTGTTCTTTTATAACTCGATATGTGGTTATCAGATGAGGATTTATGTCATTGATAATAGCCTTCTTTATGTGGGGAAATTGCTGCAATATCCAAAATAACACGGCACCTCCTCCCACAAAAGGTTCTACATAAACGATGTCCTTCTTTTGTGAAAAGTCCGATGGTAAAGAACGTCTTATATCTTCCAGAAGTTGTGTCTTTCCACCTACCCACTTCACAAAAGGTTTTGCAGATGTATATGTTTTACTATGCATATTCAGTATAATTATAACTTACAGCACAAAGATATAAAATCTATTTGAGGTAAGCTAATATCCATAATTATTCTTGCAGAGCAAATTAACAATACAAACAGAGCAAATTTAATCCTCCAATCATAAAAATACAAAATATAAACTTAACAAATACACTTGAATTGATTCGAATAATTTGCGGAAAAATAGTAACTTTGCACCCAAATAATAGGTATAGTATGCAAGACATTAGAAACATTGCCATCATTGCCCACGTCGACCATGGAAAGACGACGCTGGTAGACAAGATGATGCTGGCGGGACACCTGTTCCGCAACGACCAGACCAATGGCGAACTGGTGCTGGACAACAACGACTTGGAACGTGAAAGAGGGATAACCATCCTTTCGAAGAATGTATCTATCAACTATAAGGGTACGAAAATCAATATCATCGATACGCCGGGACACGCCGATTTCGGTGGTGAAGTGGAACGTGTATTGAATATGGCAGACGGATGTATCCTGCTGGTAGACGCTTTCGAAGGCCCGATGCCGCAGACACGCTTCGTGCTGCAAAAGGCATTGCAAATCGGATTGAAACCCATCGTAGTAGTGAACAAGGTGGACAAACCGAATTGCCGTCCTGAAGAAGTATACGAAATGGTGTTCGACCTGATGTTCAGCCTCAACGCAACGGAAGACCAGCTGGATTTCCCCGTGCTCTATGGCTCGGCAAAAAACAACTGGATGGGTGAAGACTGGAAAACGCCTACCGGTACCATCGAACCGCTACTGGATGCCATCGTAAAATATATCCCAGCCCCCAAGCAACTGGAAGGCACACCACAGATGCTCATCACCTCGCTCGACTATTCTTCATACACAGGGCGTATCGCCGTAGGACGCGTGCATCGCGGAACTATCAGCGAAGGCATGAACATCACGCTGGCAAAACGTGACGGACAGATGCTGAAATCGAAAATCAAGGAAGTGCATACATTTGAAGGACTGGGACGCAAGAAAGTGCAATCGGTCTCATCGGGTGACATCTGTGCTATCATCGGCATAGAAGGATTCGAAATCGGTGATACCATCTGCGACTTCGAAAATCCGGAGCCACTGCCCCCTATTGCCATCGATGAGCCTACGATGAGCATGTTGTTTACCATCAACGACTCTCCTTTCTTCGGGAAAGAAGGCAAATATGTGACTTCTCGCCACATACAAGACCGCCTGATGAAAGAGTTGGACAAGAACCTTGCCCTGCGCGTCCGCAAGACCGAGAATGAAGACGGCAAATGGATTGTATCGGGACGTGGTGTGCTGCACCTTTCAGTACTGATTGAAACCATGCGCCGCGAAGGCTACGAGTTGCAGGTAGGCCAGCCACAGGTTATTTACAAAGAGATAGACGGGGTACGTTGCGAACCGATTGAAGAACTTACCATCAGCGTTCCCGAAGAATTTGCCAGCAAGATGATTGACATGGTGACCCGCCGTAAAGGTGAAATGGTTTCGATGGAAACGCAAGGCGACCGTGTGAACATCGAGTTTGATATGCCATCGCGCGGTATTATCGGATTGCGTACCAACGTATTGACTGCATCGCAAGGAGAAGCCATCATGGCACACCGATTCAAGGAATACCAACCCTACAAGGGAGATATTCCCCGCCGTACCAACGGATCGATGATTGCCATGGAGAGCGGGACTGCCTTCGCGTATGCCATTGACAAGCTGCAAGACCGCGGCCGCTTCTTCATCTATCCGCAGGAAGAAGTATATGCCGGACAAGTAGTAGGCGAACACGTACACGAAAACGACCTGGTGGTAAATGTCACGAAATCGAAAAAGCTGACCAACATGCGTGCATCGGGTTCGGACGACAAGGCACGCATCATTCCACCGGTGGTATTCTCGCTGGAAGAAGCTTTGGAATACATCAAGGAAGACGAATACGTGGAAGTAACCCCCAAAAGCATGCGTATGCGTAAAATCATCCTCGACGAGACCGAACGCAAACGTGCGAACAAAAATAATTGATTACTCTATATTTTAATCAATGCAAAGGTGCGAAAGCGCTATGATTTTACAAGTCACAGCACTTTCGCGTCTTTGCATTGATTATCATGAATACTACACCTCTATACAATCTACTTTCAAGACAGATTTTTTATTTTTTCTCCTCAACAATATGCTTGAAAGCCAAGCCAAAGATAATGTATTGCGTGTTGCCAGCAATAGTCCCCTCATTCTGCCCCCAAAGGAAAGGCCAATCATCGAAGTTCTCGAAATGATCGGGCTTACGGAAAAGCACTCCGGGAGCTACATTGCCTGGTATGAATGAGAAGTCGGCACGATTATTTCCATAAAAGACCAACTTCGGACGGGCAGCTCCTACTGCGGCAACAAATGAATAATTATGGTAAGGATGACAACCGAAGAGCCAATTAGCCGTCCGGTATACTTCATCTTTCGCCACGATGTCGGGATAATAAAGATGTGCAAAGCATACGGTAGTCCCAAAGCTAAGCAACGGACCGATTCCCGCCCAGTTGCCTGTACCGATAGGCACACCATACGGATTCTGCCGGTCGAAATCTTGAATATACGTTGCATATTGCTCTACATAAGGACGTAACTGCTTGCGATAATCTTCATTCATATAAGGAATAGCATCAAGGGCTGTCTGAAGACTGAACCTCAAGTTCCGGTCTAATTCCTTCCATATCTCTTTTTCAAATACATCCAAATATTCCTTTTCCTGAGTAGCGATATAAAGCTGCAAATTGGTAGCAGCTATGCCGCCCAGTCCTGTACGCGCATTGTTCCGCTTGGATTCGGTACGCTGGCTCAAAAGCTCTTCGGCTTCCTTCATCAGACGCTTCGATTGCTTCAGTGCCCGTGCAGCCAAACTATCATTATGCCCTTCTAAGGCATGGGCTGCTGCGGCAAACATGGTCGCAGCACGCATATCAAGCCGGGGATTACGGGTCGTAAAAGCCCACATATCATCGGGAGTACCGCTCCGCTTCCCATCCGCAGATACTTCATAAGGCTTGAGTGAGGGGTCATAATGCAATCCGTCAGTAATGGATGCGGCATCTCCCAAGTGATGATAATTATCAAGCACCGAATTGGAAAGCGTAGAAGCCATGTGTCCTATCTGCTCTGCCTGCGCTACCAGATTCAATACACCGTGTTCGATGTACTGCAAGACATCAGGAGTGCCATCGGGACGATGCAAATCGACATAACGTTGTTTTTCGCTCACAAAGGTTTCATCACGCGATGGCTTGAAAAGCTCCCATGCACGAATCAAGTTTTCTACCACATTGATGTTCGCCCCTGTCTCGATATCGAAATCTCCTGCATCAAAGAACCCACCGACATTCAAACCCGGAATAAGTTCCAACGGCTTGTACTTGGTGTCGGTTGTAGGCCCTTGATAGTGTATATCGAAATGATCACTGGGAGGTGCCTGCAAATAACCTTCCTTGAACGGCTCCCCATGCCATACCCGATAGGCCTCATTCACAAACATATGGTTCATGTGAATAGGCACCCACACATCGGTAGTGGCATCGGTTATCTTATCGTACACATGCGGGTCAATCAAAAAATTGTTTGTTTTCACTGTATCATACTGGATATAGTAAATACCCGGAGCCTTCACATCCGAAAAATCGAACTTTACATAGTTGTATTTATAATAAGGTCCCCACGCATCTACCTTCCCTTCATAAGCTTTCGAGACAGTTCCGTCCTCATTGATACGCATCAACGAAGCGGTTGCTTTCGGCGAGTCATTCTTATCTAATTCGATGACACTTACTTTCGGCTGCCCGGGTGTATAACCTACCTGGCAAAATCCGATATTAGGCTTTCGAATCCATCCTTCAACGGCATGAGGCTCTACCATCCAGCTTACCACTTTACCCGTCTTCCCTCCCGGCAATATACTACGAAGCACAAACCAGCCATTCTGCGCCAACATGCGTCCGTCGTATAGCTTTAGTTCGGCATCGTTGCTGTGAATGCGAATCATACGTTCCGGGTCATCCATTGCCATTGTAATGCTGTGCCCCGTCTCAATAGGAAGAGGGTCTACGAAACATCCTGTACCGCGGTCGTCATAAGTCTTGAATCCTTTAAACTGCCGAGGTTTCTCGCTATTGGGGCGGGCAACAGTCTGGCTGGTAGCATAACGCGGGAACCGATTCAAACGGCCATCCATCGTAAATGTCTTCAGCCAATATCTTGACGGTAGGAATTCTAAATTCAGTCCAGCACTTCCAACTAGTTCTTCGGGTACAGGCTTATCAAGCCAAACGGCAATTTCCACAACTTTCCCTTTGCCCGTGACTACAATACGGCTATCAAAATCGTAATCATCATAACGCAAACCGACTTCAATACTTCCTTGCCCACGATTCACCTTCCGATAAGTCATCTTAGGTACCAAGTCCCATTGCTCGGGTGTATTGTTCAATCGGACTGCACCGCCTTGAATGGCTCGAATGCCATGCTGGATAATCTCAATGCCTGAATTTTTCTCATCGTTGAAACCACCATTAAAACTATTGCTGAATACCAATACGTTGACTCCTTGCCGCTCAAAATAACAACTGTCATTCAACGTCAGGTCTTGTGCCTGGGAAAAAGATGCCAGTACAAGACCTGCCGCCCAAAGTATATGTTTCTTGCTGTTCTTCACAATACAAATAGATTAAAGTTTTCTTTTTAGAGTCTGACAACAAACAAATGTTTAACTACAGGAGCTACATTTTTACAATATTAACAGTGTAGCCAGAACAAAGCATATACCACACGATAAAGACATTATCCACGTACACCTGCGTTAAGCTGTGTTTCATTTGATTTAAACGTGGTCTGCTCAATGAAATAACGCGGACGTTGTTTTACTTCTTTGTATATCTTGCCCACATATTCGCCTATGATACCGCACGCCAACAGAATAGCTCCACCGATGAACCACACCGATACCAGAAGAGAAGTCCAGCCGGGCAAGGCACTGCCTTCGGCATACGAGCAGAGTCCGTAAAAAATGGCAAGTATGGCTATCAGCATAAAAAACAATCCCAGATAAGTGATGTAACGCAACGGACGCACCGAGAAAGACGTAATGCCATCGAGTGCAAAGCTGATCATTTTCTTCAGCGGATACTTCGACTCACCGGCAAAACGCTCCTTGCGGTCGTAATAAACCAATGCCGAAGGAAAGCCCAGTGATGAAACCATACCCCGCAAAAACAAATTACGCTCCGGAAACGATACCAATGCCTGTAAGGTACGCCGGCTCATCAGACGAAAATCGGCATGATTGTACACAATCTCACCTCCCAAGCCACGCATCAGCCGATAGAAAGCCAGTGCCGTATGCTTCTTGAAGAACGTATCGGTCTTCCGCTCGCGACGCACACCGTACACGATATCTATACCTTTATTATAATAATCCACCATTGTGCCGATGGCTTCTACATCGTCTTGCAGGTCGGCATCTATAGACACGGCAGCATCGGCATGTGCCGATGCCCATTCCAGCCCTGCCCACAAGGCATGCTGATGTCCCACATTGTGTGCCAGTTTCAATCCTTCTACATAAGAATTTTCTTCAGCATATCGCCGGATCAAGCTCCATGTTCCGTCTTTGCTCCCATCGTCCACATAAAGAATCATCCCATGGTCGATAGCATTCCGTTCCAGCAAACCATCGAACACACGCGACAGTTGAAATGTGGTTTCCGGCAATACCGCTTCTTCGTTATAACAAGGAACTACGATTACAAATTTCATAGCACTATCTTTTATGTTTGAATACAAATCTAACCAATACGAAATTTACCGGGATAGCAATGGCGAATACCGGCAGCGGTGCCCACACTTTCGGAACACCTACATATAAAAAGAGATTGAGCAACACGATATGAAGCAAATAGTTGACTCCATGCGCCACCCCCATGCCAAACAACTTCTTCCATGAAGGAACTGAAGCGAAAGTGAAATAGGCGGTGGCATAGAAATTGGCGACAAACGAAAGCACATACCCCACGGTATAGGCCACATTGACATTTATCACCTGTTGCAAAAGGTAATAAATGCCGTAATGCAGTGCCGTTGCTCCCGCTCCCACCATGCCGAAACGAAAGATTTCACCATATACCGCTTTCCGTTTCATTCCGTATTTTTCTTAAACTGATAAAGACGAAGCCTATAATCACCAATGGGAATCTCTTCCACCCGATAATCCGGATGTTCTTCCTTGAATACAGCTATTTCGACTTCCTCCGCCACCATATATCCTTGCACAGGAGATACTGCATAAAACGGTACCACCCTGTCGCCCAAATAGAAATTTACGATGAACTGGCGCAACGGATTGCCTTTCACTTCATTCAACTGGTACGAATATACAGTGCCTTGCGGAACAATCCGCGCAATGCTTTCCGCTATCGGCTTTTGCGACTTGACATTCAATACCGGAGGCTGGAACAATCCGTCGAGCGACAAGAAAATGGTGAATACGATAAAGAACACATCATAATGTATCATCCTCACGTCTTTTTTCCGCAAAGAGGATATGAAACATTTCACCGCTACCAGCATCGCCCCAATCAAAAACCAGGATACCACATCCAGCGGCACCGTCTCCAGCGCATGCATGAACGCCCGGTTTTCTTCGGCGTGACGACCTGAAAAGATGGTATCGGGCACCCATCCCATACGGAGCGAAAAAAATACCAACAAAAGCAATATGGAAACCGAAGCCATTATACTGCCGAATATCTTCATCACCACCGGACGGACACGCACCAAATACAAGATGTATTCCGCCAAGAAATAAGCGATAAACGGATAAATGGGCAACAGATACACGCTGCGTTTGCTCTTCGGAATGCAATAAAACACGAATATAATCACGATGCTAAGCAAAGAGAACAGGCGAGTGTCGTCCATCGTGCGGATGTATGCCTTCAGCCGCCCCCACCACTCTCGGGGTTTAGCCTGAACTTTCCGATACTTCAGCGCAAACAAAGAAATCAACACCAACAACGTATAAGGCACATATCCTGCCAATACCGTAACCACATTATAATACGCCGGATTCTCGTGTGACTCATACGACATCTTGCCCAAGAAGCGCAACACGTTCTCTTCCAATACCAACTGTAAGAATTCTTCGCCTCCCTGGCGATAGGCCGCCACATACCAGGCGAAAGGAAGCACACACGATGCCAACGCCACTCCAAAGAAAGAGAAAAAAATGCGCCAAAAGTTCATGCCGCGTATCCACAAAAACACCGCCGTCACCAGGCAAGGAAGCACCATCCCTACCGGTCCTTTGGTCAGGAAAGCCCCGCTCAAGCAAAGGATGGCTATCCACGGAATGCCCCGCAAACGCTTCTCGCCCCATTTATAAAGCTGGTAGAGCGCAATAACCATCAAGGCAGAGAGCAACATATCCACCCGGCAATTCGTGCCCGCACGATGTACTTCGAAGTTGGTCAGCGTAAGAAGCGCCATCACAAAAGCCACTTCACGCCCGCGACGCTTGGCAAAGAAAGCATACCCTACCATCACCATTGCCATCAGCACTATCGCCGAAGGCATACGCGACGTATATTCGGTCACTGTCCCTATCACCGCCGAACATACGGCGATGCACCAATGAAACAAAGGCGGCTTGTAAGCGATATCCACTCCATTGTTCACCGGAAGAATCCAGTTCCCTTTTTCCAGCATAGCCAAAGCTACCACCGCTTCACGCGGCTCGCCCTTGGTATGGAAATAAGATTCGCCTAAAAACAAAAATAACGAGCAAATACATATACCCGCCAATATCCATACCACATTCCGATTTTTCTGCATAAATACACCTTTATCTGTTTTTGCAGACAAAGATATAAAGTTTTTTTCGAACCCGTTACCAAAGTATACCAATCTCTTTAAGAATATTGGTAGGATATGATTATAAAATGGTAAGATTTTATTATCTTTGTCGAAATAACACAACCTACTAACAACTTATTATGAGAATTAATTGCGTCGTAGTTACTTACAACCGTGTAGCGTTATTAAAAGAGAACCTCTCTGCGCTTAAATCACAAACATATCCGATACATCAGATATTCATCATCAACAACCATTCAACCGATGGGACTGAAGCATATCTTTCCACCTTCAACAATGACCCTCAGATGAAAATCTATCATTTGGATAAGAACATAGGAGGGTCTGGCGGCTTTTCATACGGCATAAAGCAAGCCGTACTGAACGGATGCGATTATGTCTGGATAATGGACGATGATACCATTCCGGAGAAAGACGCCCTCGAACAACTGATAAAGGCGACTGCTCTTGATACACACATCGGGTTTGTCAGCAGTAAAGTGGTATGGACAGACGGAGAGATACACAAGATGAACAAGTGCGGAATCAGGCAACCCATCCAAAAGAAGACGTTGACGGACAATCCGTCCGTTTATGGACTTGCCTGCAATAATGCCACCTTCGTATCAACTTTAATTAAAGCTGAGGCTGTTTATAAGGTCGGACTTCCCTATAAAGAATTCTTCATTTGGCATGACGATATAGAATATACCGAACGAATTGTACACCAAGGATATACCGCCTATTACATTGAGCAAAGCGTCGTGAAACACAAAACCAATAGCAACTATGCCCCCCGTGTGTACGAGGCGGACCCGAAAGATTTATGGAAATTTTATTACCAGGCTCGCAACACGACCTTTCTTACCCGTTTAAGAAAGCCCAATGTCTTCATCTTCTATTTTTCCATATTAAATAAATACCGCAATTATATGCGCCGTATCAAACGGATGGAAGATAAAGAAAGCCAGAAACTGCTTCGGAAAGAAATCAAACGTGGATGTATAGACGGCTTGAAGTTCCGGCCTCAAATCGAATATATCTCCCCCAATGCCCTCCGGATGTAATATCCGGTACGCAGACGCTCACTCACTTGCTTTACATTCCGCTTCATGGCGGTGTATTGTTCGGGAGTGAGCGCATCCAAAACCTTGTCCAAGTCCGCCAACGAAGCGACACAGATGCCGATTCCGTTTGCACGGACAAAATCCGCCAAAGCAGCCTGTTCCCAAATGATGACGGGAAGTTCGCAGCGGATATACAACGAAGTCTTATGCGGATTGTTGTATTTCAGGTACTCGCCGAAATCTCCCGTACAAGCGTCCACCGAAAAACCGTCCCACACCAATCCGAAATCACCTTGTGCCGTAGCTATCAAGTCATCCGAACGGACAAAGCCTTTGCACGTAAAACGGTCCTTCCCTTTCGCCTTATCCAGCTCGAAACCATTTCCGTACAGGTTGAAACGGAACGAATGCGCATACACCCCCACTTCATACAGAAACGTATTTTTCCGCGGGTTCAACGCTCCGGCATAAAGCACTTCGTAAGGCTTGCCCGGCTTCCCATAAGGAGAGGCTTCCGTATCCGACAAGTAATCGAATATGCCAAGCACACCTATCGGACGCCTGCAGCCGTTTTCCTCCAGCCAGCGTTTCATCTTTTCATTGTGCGCGATGATGTAATCGGCATGGTCCAAGCGACGTATCTCTTGCTCCACGGTCAGCTTCTTGCGCCGGAAACTTCCCAAATCGTGTATCACCACAACGACTTTCGCCCCTCGCAGATGTGCCATACGGCAAACAAAGGTGAAATATTTCTTTAGCGGATATTGCAATACCAGACGGTCGCCTTTCCGCAAACAGAACGGTGCCTTCAATACGCCTGCCAGCGTAACCAGGAAAGCCAATACCGTATGGGTATAACGTGTTTGGGGCAAGCCGATGTTCACAAATCCGTCTTCCTCCATAATCCGCTCAATATCGGTCTTCGCCTTGTTCCCGGCTCCATCCACTCCTTTATAGTTACGCGACAAATAACAGTTTCTCATACCTTTATCTCTTATCTTCCTGCAATGTTTGTACAAAAGTAAATGAAAAGGCAATATTTTGCAAATGAAAAGCTGATAAACATCCGCTCCGCCAGGAAGTATAACTGCCATACCGACACGATTACTAATCGTACAGCGTAACGATTACTAATCGTACAGCATGACGATTACTAATCGTGTCGGCGATGTCTTTTCCTGATTGTCTTTTCCTGATTTTACTAGACACTTTTTCTTTTGATAAACAAATTCAGTAGACACTCTCCTGAAAGCTGTGCTTTCTTAGTTGCCAGACACTCCGGACACTATTCGTGCTAACGACAGCCTGTTCCAGACATAAAAACAAATACCGGTAACACAAATTTGGCCGTCTGCCGACAAAAAAATAGGGAGACACAAAAATATTTGCTATTTTTGCACCGATGACCAACAACAAACACGCCATGCGCATAGGATTCGATGCCAAAAGAGCCATACAGAACTTTACGGGATTGGGAAACTACAGCCGTTACCTGATAGAAGCCTTATGCCGCTACTATCCGGGAAACGAATACCTGCTGTTTGCACCCGCATACCGAGCAAGCCGACAGCTCGACACGATGCTTTCACGCTGCCCTTCGCTTGAATTCCGTTATCCGAAGGGAATGTGGAAACACGTCAGACCGCTTTGGCGGACTTTCGGCATTACGCACCGATTGACCGATGAACAAATCGACATTTACCACGGACTCAGCAACGAACTGCCGCTCAACATCCGGAAACAGAAGAGAGCAAAAAGCGTCATCACTGTGCACGACTTGATTTTCATACGCTATCCCCGATATTACCAACCTGCCGACCGCCGGCTGTATACATACAAATACGGGGCATCGTGCCGAAACGCCGATGCCATCGTGGCCATCAGCGAATGTACCAAACGCGACATCGTGAATTATTTTCATATCGACCCCGCCAAGATACATACCATTTACCAGGGATGTGACCCATCCTTCGCCCTGCCCGCCAGCGAAGCGGCAAAGCAAGAGGTGAAGGAGCGATATCAATTGCCGGAACGCTATGTGCTCAATGTAGGAAGCATAGAGGAACGAAAGAATGCACTGCTTGCCGTAGAAGCGATGCTCCGCGTGCCCGAATCCGTCCATCTGGTCATTGTCGGGAAACGCACGCCTTACACCGAGAAAGTGGAACACTTCATCGAAGAAAACCGGCTGCAGGGCAGGGTACATCTGCTTCACAATGTCGCTTTCCGGCATCTGCCGGCACTCTACCAACAAGCGGAAGTGTTTGTTTACCCGTCCCGTTTCGAAGGATTCGGCATTCCCGTCTTGGAAGCGCTCCACTCCCAGGTTCCCGTCATAGCGGCCACCGGCTCCTGTTTAGAAGAAGCGGGAGGGCCTGATTCCGTTTACATCCATCCGGATGATGTATCCGGCATGGCATCTGTCTTGAACCGCCTGCTGGACAATCCCGATGAAAGGCGCTACAGAGCCGAGCAAGGCAAACGCTTCGCCGCACGCTTTTCCGAGAAACAACAAGCGGAGCAATTAATCAACTTATATCAATCACTGTTAGCAGCGCAGCCATGAAAATCATCATAGCACCTGAATTCCGCCCATTACGGAGGGACATCGAAGACATATCCCGTTTGTTCGGCTCTCCGGAAGGGAAGACCGTCTACGAAGGAAGAAACTCCATCCGGAATTTCATCCTGCAAGGAACGCCCGTCACCATCAAACGGTTCAAGCGGGTAAACTTTGCCCAACAAATCGCTTATACATTCTTCAAGAGCACCAAGGCGGAACGCGCGTACCGCTATGCCAGCCTGTTCAGGCAAAGAGGCATCAACACACCACGGGAGATTGCCTACGTGGAAGTTTACGAACACGGCCTGTTCACCACCGGATATTTCCTTTCGGACACCTGTCCCGACCCTCCCGCATTTCCCGCATTGGTATTGGAACCAGACTTTGATAGCGCATTAGCGTCCGACTTGGCGCGCTTCGTCGCGAAGATGCATAGCAAAGGCATCGTACACGGCGACCTGAACTTAGGCAATTTCCTGTTCCGCAAGAATCCGGAAGACGGGCATTTTTCGTTTACCGTAATCGACATCAACCGCTCGATATTCTACAACGGGTATCCCGACCAGACAACCTGCCTGAAAAACCTGAGCACTCTTACCCACCGCAGAGACCTATTCCAGCTAATGATTTCTGAATACGCACGGGAAAGGAAATGGGACGAAGAAGAAACGCTGCGCGGCGCGACCGTATGGCTGGAAAAACTGGAAGCCAGACACGAACGCAAGCAACAAATCAAGAAACTTTTTAAATGACAAGCCTATGATACCTAAAGTCATTCACTTTTGCTGGTTGAGCGGAGACCCTTACCCAGCCCCCATCAAAAAATGCATGAAAACCTGGAAAAAGGTGATGCCAGACTATCTATGCAAACTATGGAGCCTGGAGAATTTCGACCTCGCTTCCGCCCCGCAATTCGTGCAAGACGCGGTTAAAGCACGCAAATGGGCGTTCGCCGCTGACTATATCCGTATGTACGCCCTTTATACAGAAGGGGGATTCTATTTAGACTCGGACGTAAAGATACTGAAACGTTTTGACGATTTCCTGACATACGATTTTGTATCAAGCATGGAACATCATCCTACCCAATTAGAAAAGACCGGCTCCATCCATGCCATCGCTTCCGATGGCAGCCGGGTAGGCGAAGGATATATATCCGGCATGCAGATACAAGCCGCCGTCATGGGAGCGCAACCCGGATGCCCGTTCGTAAAAGAAGTGCTCGACTGGTATCAATCGAAAGCATTCTCGAAAGAACTGCCCGCCGATATGTTTTCTCCGCTCATCTACGCTAGAATTGCCGAAAAATATGGATTCCGTTACATCGACGCCGACCAAGACTTAACGGGAAACATGAAAATATTCCGTTCGGAAATATTTGCGGGAAACAAGCATGAGGTCACTCCCGCCTCGTATGCCATCCACTATTGTGTACACAGCTGGAAACCGTCCGCCACGGAAAAGTTATGGAAAGCACTCAAGAAGCTCATCGGGTAACCCCTACAAAACGCATTCGGAGATATGGAACACAAATGTACATTCAGCATCGTGACGGTATCCTACAATTGTGCAGGCACCATCGGGAAAACCATTAAAAGCGTCATGCGGCAAGATTATGCCGGCAAAGAATACATCCTCATCGACGGAGGTTCCACCGATGGGACAGCTGAACTGGTCAAAACTCACAGAAACGACTTTTCCTACTGGTGCTCGGAACCGGACGGAGGTATCTATCAGGGCATGAACAAAGGAATCGCGCAAGCGCAAGGCGAATGGATTATCTTCATGAACGCCGGAGACACTTTCGCCAGCACACACGTGTTAAGCGACATAGCTTCTTATATAAATAAAGGAGAGTATGACATTGTTTACGGAGACATCTTGACCGGAAAAAACGGCACACCCAAACTGAAACCAGCCTCCGAACCTTGCAATAAACAACGGATGTACTTCTGCCACCAAGCGGCTTTCGCGCGAACCGCCCTACTGAAACAAATGCCATTCGACACCCGTTTCAATATGTCGGCGGATTTTCATTTTTTCAAACGCTGCTACTTGTCGGGCTACCGCTTCCGCCACGTACCCGTCACCGTAGCTGTTTACGATTCACACGGAGTGTCGAACAGGCAACGCATCAAAGGATTGCGCGACAACATCCGCGTCATCAGGGAACTCGACAAAGGATGGGATAAAATCAAATTCCTCCTGAAGCTGTATTATGTAATCGGCTGGATTAAGCTGACCAAGCCGATGAGCCACTAAAAAAATGCCGGTTCATTTTAGAAGCTGTTTTGAATTTCTCCAAAAAGTTTTTCTTGGCTTGATGTATCCGTTTTCGTATGTGCTTTGGGCGATAAATTCAAAACAGCTTCTTAGGCACACGCTCAAACATGCTCGTTTTGCCTCCGTTCCCATTCTTCTTTCGTCCGTTTCCAGCGGTTATGGCTCCAAAGCCAATAAGCAGGTTCACGACGAATCATCTCTTCCAACATAGCGGCATAACAGTCGGTAAGACCATAATCGGGATACTCTTCGGGCGAAAGTGTCATCCGCTTCAGCTCACAATGATAATAACCTCTTTTTATGCGCTTCACATCGGCAAAGTAAACCACCGCCCCTACCTGCTTGCTTATCTGTTCTGTCCCGATAAAAAACGAAGTGTCGCGGTGCAGGAACTTGGTCCAATGATGCACGCTGTTCCATTTAGGAGCCTGATCAGCTATAAACCCAATCATAGTAGGCTGCTTTTGCCTTTTCAAGGTAATGATACGGCGCAACGTCTCTTTCATCGGGATACATTCTCCGCCAAAACGGTTGCGAAGGTAAAGAAACAATTTATCGAATGCCCTATTATACAAAGGATGGTAAATCTGCCCGCAATGGATGGAATCCGGATACCAATAAGCCAGCGAAGCAATCCATTCCCAATTGCAATAATGTCCTAAATAGATAAAGCAGAAGTTTTTTCCGGTTGCCGCCAAATCAGCGACCATATCGTCCGCTCCCGAAAAAGTCATACGCCGCATCACTTGCTTTTGGGACATGGAAAATAATTTAAGATTCTCTACCACACAATCGCAAAAGAAACGGTAAAACTTCTTCTCGATGCGGACTATCTCTTCCGGAGTCTTTTCCGGAAACGAACCTTCCAAGTTCTTACGCACAATCTTCCTGCGGTAACGCACGACATAGTAAAGCGGGAAATACAATACATCGGACACCACATACAAGACAGGCAAGGGTATCAACGACAAAAGAAACCATCCGCAAAAAATAAAATAATATAATAATTTCATCAAGACTGCTTTATTTCGGTTTATGAGGCAAAACTACAAAAAAAATCCATTACCTTTGCAAATTATTAAACATTCCATGCTACCGACATGAAAGAATTTTTCCAACTGATGCGGCGTTTCGTATCGCCTTATAAAAAATATTTGGGTTGGTCAATCGTATTAAACGTATTGTCCGCTGTTTTCAACATCTTCTCTTTTTCCCTGTTAATTCCTATCCTGAACATCCTGTTCAAGACCGGAAGCAACGATAAAGTATACCACTTCATGGAATGGGGCAGCGCCAGCCTGAAAGACGTAGCAACAAATAACTTCTATTATTATACCACACGGCTGATAGACACATTCGGCCCTGCCACGACCTTGCTCTTCCTCGGCTTGTTTTTAGGTTTTATGACACTGCTGAAAACAGCCTGCTACTTCGGTTCATCCGCCATCATGATACCGCTGCGCACCGGCGTGGTAAGAGATATCCGGTTATTGGTATATAGAAAGGTAGTAGAACTGCCTTTGGGTTTCTTTTCTGAAGAACGGAAAGGAGATATCATTGCCCGCATGAGCGGCGACGTAAACGAAGTGGAAACTTCTGTAACCAGTTCATTGGATATGCTGCTGAAGAATCCGATTCTGATTATTTCTTATTTCACCACCCTGATAGTGACCAGTTGGCAACTTACTTTGTTCACCATCCTGGTATTGCCTACAATGGGATGGGTGATGGGAAAAGTGGGACGTGCGCTGAAACGCCAGTCGCTTGACGCGCAAAACCGTTGGAGTGACACCATGTCGCAATTAGAAGAGACATTGGGCGGACTCCGCATCATCAAAGCCTTCATCGCCGAAAAGAAAATGACCGACCGGTTTCAAAAATGCTGCAACGATTACCGCGACGCTGTCAATAAGGTAGCCATCCGCCAATCGTCCGCTCACCCGATGAGCGAATTCTTAGGGACATTGCTCATCGTTGCCGTGCTATGGTTCGGAGGTTCGCTTATCCTTTCGAACAATGCGCCAATAGACGCTTCCACATTCATCTTTTACATGGTCATCCTGTATAGCATCATCAATCCGTTAAAAGAATTTTCGAAAGCCAGTTACAACATCCCGCGCGGACTTGCCTCGATGGAGCGTATTGACAAAATCCTGAAAGCCGAGAACCCCATAAAGGAAACGACTCACCCTGAGACATTAAACGACCTGCAAGACAGGATAGAATTTAAAAACATTTCCTTCAGCTACGATGGGAAAAAAGATGTTTTAAAAGACATCAACCTGACCATTCCGAAAGGCAAGACCATCGCCCTCGTAGGACAGTCCGGTTCAGGCAAATCGACCTTGGTTGACTTGCTTCCCCGTTACCACGATGTACAGAAAGGCGAAATCACCATTGACGGAATCAATATCAAAGATGTCAAGATACACGACCTGCGCAGCCTGATAGGAAACGTCAACCAAGAAGCCATCCTTTTCAATGATACTTTCTTCAACAACATCGCATTCGGCGTAGAAAACGCTACCATGGAACAAGTCGTTGCCGCCGCTAAAATAGCGAACGCACACGACTTCATCATGGAAAAGCCAGAAGGATATGACACCAATATCGGAGATAGAGGAAGCAAACTATCGGGCGGCCAGCGCCAGCGCATCAGCATCGCGCGTGCCATCCTTAAGAATCCTCCCATACTGATTCTGGACGAAGCCACTTCCGCACTTGATACGGAATCGGAACGACTGGTGCAAGAAGCATTAGAGCGGCTGATGAAGACACGCACGACCATTGCTATTGCCCATCGTTTGTCTACCATCAAAAACGCGGACGAGATTTATGTATTATACAACGGGGAAATCGTAGAGCATGGGACTCACGATGAACTGATACAGAGACAGGGATATTACAAACGCCTGAACGATATGCAATCACTCGGTTAAGACACGTATCCGTCCGACAATCACCTCCGGACGGATACCCGTCAGGCAACGGTAATCTCCCCAACGGCAAGGCTTATTACCGTAAATGGAGCAAGGGCGGCAAGGCAAATCCAACTGCACGACATTTTCTTCCGCCTGATTCCACCCCATAAAGCCCGCATAAGGATGGGTAGCCCCCCATACGGATACAACAGGAACGCCAACCAACGAAGCCAAATGCATATTCCCTGAATCCATTGCCAGCATCACATCCAATTTGCTCATCAATGCCAACTCCTCTTGCATCCGTAACCGCCCTACCACAGAAGTGACGTGAGGGAACTCTTTCTCCCACGCATCCAACACTTTTTTTTCTTCATCACCTCCACCAAACAAGAACATACGCATACCGCCGATAGCCGATAGCCGGCCAACCACTTCCCGATGAAGGGATAACGGATAAATCTTCCCCTTGTGCGCGGCAAAAGGAGCGATGCCAATCCATTTATCTTCCCCCTTCTCCCCTATCCAATCTTCCAGTAATTCTGGTGCTGGGGCAAACTCGAAAATCGAAGAAAACCGCAATGTGAATGGATAACCTAAGTGCTCAAATGTCTCCAGATAACGGCAGAAAGAAGACTTTAAAGGAGTTTTAAACTTACCGGATACCAACCTATACTTTGCCCTTCTACCTTTATTTATGTGACGCACCCGGACACCATCCGCACAAAAACACAAACGTAACACCTTGCTACGAAGCACATCATGTAAATCAGCCACCGCGTCAAACTTTTCTTTGCGCAACTCCGAATAAAGGCGCAATATGCCTTTCAGGCCTTTATGGTCTTTTTTCAAATCCACTCCTTTAAAAAGGAGATTGGAGGGAGCATACGCAAATAAAGGCGCCATAGCCGACCGGCTCAACACCACCAACTGGTGTTGAGGATAAGCTTTTGCAAACGAATAAAGCACCGGGACAGCCATAGCAACATCTCCCAGTGCTGAAAAACGGATAGCCAATATCTTCGCCATTGCCGCTCACTTACTTTTTACCGTAAAGTACGGGGTTCAGCGCCGGGTCATTATACATCTTCATCTGCTTATATACCTTCATGTATTTCCGTCCCGCCTCAATATCGGTTATCAACCGGTCGATAGCCGATGACAAATCTTTCTGTTGTTCCAATAACACTTTCAACTTGGCTTCACATTGCACTCGGTGAGCCTCTTCCGTATCCTGCCGTCCTGCTTCCTTACCCATATGGTAAATCTTCAATGCCAAAATAGACAAACGGTCTACCGCCCATGCCGGACTTTCGGTATTGATGGTAGCGTCCGGCTGTATTTTTACTTCTTTATACCGGTCTAAAAAATAACTGTCTATCAACTCCACCAAATCTGTCCGGTCTTGATTCGACTTATCAATGCGGCGTTTCAACGCAAGCGCTTCCACCGGATCAATCTCCGGATTGCGGATTAAATCTTCCAAATGCCACTGCACCGTATCAATCCAACACTTCAAATATAAATAATATTCGATGGTTTTCATCGGATAAGGATTCACTATCGGTGCATCCACATTATCTTCTTTATGATAATCGTCAATCACTTGTACAAATATGGGATTGCTCAATTCCGTAAAAGTCATATTGTTTTCGTTTTTATAAGATTAATAACCCAGCCCAAAATCCAAAAAGGGTATCATAACGAACCCGTTTTATCAAATCGGTTGAAACATTCGGCAAATGTAATGCATTTGTATCACATTAAAAAATCTTCCAAGTTAAACATTTCTTACTCCAAGCATAAAACCAGCCATACATCAGCATTCGTTTCAGCACACATGTCCTTACCGGCAAAGCCCTATTTGTTAATGAACGTATAATACGAAGCTATATTCTTAAATCGTGTTATAAAACATAATATTTTAGCACACACACTTGCATATTCCAGAAAAGTCCGTACCTTTGCATCGTGTTTTTCATAGTATTAGATTTAAGGTTAACAAAGGTTGGAGTACAGCGGTACTCCTTTTTTTATGTCCGTATGTCATGAGAGCAAAACAGAACAAGCGTGTATTATTAGGAATGAGTGGTGGAACCGACAGTTCGGTAGCAGCCATTATCTTACAGGATGCCGGATACGAAGTAACCGGTATCACGTTCCGCTTTTACGAAAAAGATGCTCATACCGAATACCTGGACGATGCCGCTGAACTCTGCACACGGCTACACATCCCACACCTCGTTTATGATGCCCGCGAAATCTTCCAGCAACGAATAATCACTTATTTCATCAACGAATATTTGAAAGGACGCACCCCCGTGCCCTGCACTCTTTGCAACAATCTTCTGAAATGGCCGCTCTTACAACAAGTTGCCGACGAACAAGACATCTATCATATCGCCACAGGACACTATGTACAAAAGGTCCTACACAACGGACGCTGGCATATCTCTGCCGGCTCTGACCCAGACAAAGACCAATCATTTTTCCTTTGGGGATTGTCGCAAGAAACGTTGCAACGAATGCTTTTGCCCATGGGTAACCTTACCAAAAAAGAAGTGCGCGCACTAGCTGCCGAACGGGGATTCACAAAAATGGCTCACAAACGTGATAGTCAGGGGGTCTGTTTTTGTCCCGGAGATTACCGCACTTTCTTACGCGAACATACAGAAACTGGAAAAATCGTACCCGGCATCTTTTACAACGAAGCCGGCATCCCCATCGGGACACACGAAGGATATCCTTTTTATACCATCGGACAACGCCGCAGACTGGGTATTTATCAGAACCAGGCATTATTCGTCAAACAAATCATTCCCGAAACAAATGCAGTCATCATCTGCAACCGCTTGCAGGCACTGGAACATAACGGCATGTACCTCTCACACTGGTACTTGGCATGCCCCGATGAAGTCATCGGAAGCAATGATGAAATTATCGTTAAAATACGCTACCGCAAACAAGCCAACCGTTGTAGGATTACACTTACCGCCGACAACCGTTTGCATGTCTGCCTGCACGAACCGTTGGCGTCCATTGCCTGCGGACAAGCGGCGGTATTCTATCGAGACAACATTGTACTGGGTGGAGGAATTATCGATGCCGTAGTTGAATAAATTGTTTTTCTATGTCTTTACAACTTTCTGTTTCAATCAATCAATATTTTTTGTACATTTGCTCGCATACAAATTAAAACACTTAGCATGATGATACCCGATTACACCCCTATCCTCAACAAAACGGTCAATGAATTGTCCGACCCTGCCTCCTATGAAGGACTGTTCCATCAATACAAAGACGGTGAACTCCTCCCCTCTGCCAAATCACTCAGACGCATCGTAGAACTGTCACGTGAAATTCTTTTTCCTGGCTACTTCGGCAACTCTACCATACACAGACGCACCCTCAACTATCACATCGGTGTAGATGTAGAAGAACTGTTCCGCCTGCTTACCGAACAGGTGGAGGCAGGATTCTGTTTCGGCATCGAGAATGCACTTTCCGACGAATCTCCGGAAGAATGCCTGTGCCATACTACGGCCTCAAACATTGCTGCCCAGTTCATCAGTCGCCTGCCGCTAATACGCCACACTCTAGCCACAGATGTAGAAGCAGCTTACTACGGCGACCCTGCCGCTACCTGCTTCGGTGAAATCATCTGTTGCTATCCCATTATCCGTGCCATCACCAATTACCGTATAGCCCACGAACTCTACACGCTAGGCGTGCCACTCATTCCACGTATCATCACCGAAATGGCCCACTCGGAAACGGGTATCGATATCCATCCGGGAGCAAAGATAGGTGATCACTTCACCATCGACCACGGTACAGGCGTGGTTATCGGCGCCACATGCATCATTGGCAATCATGTCAAGCTTTATCAAGGAGTGACACTAGGAGCAAAAAGCTTCCCGCTTGACGAACATGGAAACCCCATCAAAGGTATCCCCCGCCATCCAATTTTGGAGGATGATGTAATTGTCTATTCGAATGCCACCATCCTGGGACGCATCACCATCGGGCGCGGAGCTACCATTGGAGGAAATATCTGGGTAACCGAAAGTGTTCCGGCTGGAGCACGCATCGTACAGCGGAAAAGCTGAGTCATTTCACCACAGATAGCTCAGATTTTCATAAAAACCTACAGCAGCCCGTTCACGGCAAAGTATTTCCAAAGCGGGGCTGCCATCAGGGCTTGCTTGATTTGGTCGTTCAAGAGCAACGTGCGCACTTCATCCGCTGTAAGCAATTCGACGCTGATGTCCTCGGTTTCTTCCAGATGCTGGGTAGAGACACGCTCCACACCGGTGGCAAGGAAGCAATGGCAGAGGTTCGTGTTCGTGCTGGGATTGGCAGAAATGTCCATCCAGTGTTGCCATTCGCCCCCGCCGAAACCAGTTTCCTCGTACAATTCACGCCGAGCTGATTCGAGGGGCGATTCTCCTTTCTCGCATACGCCTGCACAGATTTCATAACAGGTCATCCCCAGTCCGTGGCGGTACTGGCGCTCCATCAGGAACTTACCGTCGCGGGTAATCGCCAGCACGTTTATCCAGTCAGGATATTCCAGCACGTAATACTCTTTGTTTTCTGCTCCTGTAGGCAACAGCACGTGGTCTTTTCGTGCCGTGAGCCACGGACGCCGGATGAGGTATTCGCTCTCCAGCACCGTCCATTTCCGGTCTTGATTGTTTTCTTTCAGCATATTGTATTAGTTTATAACCTGTATCGATTTTGAAACGCAGATTCACGCAGATTTACACAGATAATAATTTTTGCGTTAATCTGCGATAATCCGCGTTTCCTTATAACAGCATTAATCTATCGCTTCACCACCACCAACGGGATTCTTCCCAGCTCTGCCGCCAGTTCAGAGAACGAGCTGTGGAACGAGCCGTATATCTTCCGGGTGTGTGCCAGCGTCCACAGGTCGGCGATGCCTTCGCGGATGCCTTCCGTGGTACTGCGGTCGGCTTTGCTTTCGGCACAGACGATTCTTTCGCCGTAACGGGTGCGCATCGCTTGTTTCACTTCTTCCGAATCGGTGGCAAGGTAGATACAAAGGTCGGGATGCGCCGCCTGTTCCTTATCCAAACAACCGAAAAACGCCTCCAGCGGACTGTGCTCGATAGACAAAACATTATCAGTACGACGGATATGCACGCCTACGGTATAATCCGAAAAGGCGGAAATGCGTTTCCCGATGACCTCCTCTATCTGCGGAACGGGACGGAACACCTCGTGCAGCAGCGCATCGGGATAAGCATAGAAAGGCAGATAGGACGCCATATACACATTGCCCCGTTTTGCCCAGCCCTCAAAGTCGAAACCTTGCGTGCGGAGCGCGTCTATCTGATGCTCGTACAGACACGCCCGGAACAGCAGCTTCTGAAACAAGGCAGGAACGCGGAAGTTCTTCTGCCTCGGACGGTCGTACACCAACAAATCAAAAGCCGATGCTTCGGTAATACATACCTTTTCGGACAAATTCCGGGGCACGAACAAATCACGAAAAGCAGCATGCAATGCCCAGTCACGAAACCAGATTACTTTCAATTCAATGCCGGTCTGTTCCGCCAATGCAATGGCGGAAAGCGTGGCACGGATGCGGTTTGCCAAACCTCCGGCAGGGACAAATATCATTTTTCTTTTCATATCGCACAAAAGTAGCGAATTTATCTTAGAGAAAATCGTACCTTTGCAAAAACTTTGATGAAATATGAGGGTACTTATCATAAATACATCCGAACGAATAGGAGGAGCAGCCATTGCCGCAAGCCGACTGATGGAAGCCTTAAAAAGCAGTGGTATCAAAGCAAAGATGCTGGTACGCGACAAACAAACTGAACAGGTAACTGTAGTAGCACTGAAGAAGTCTTGGCGGCAAATCTGGCAATTCGTATGGGAGCGTATCATTATATGGAAAGCCAATCACTTTAAGAAACACAACCTCTTTGCCGTAGACATTGCCAACACAGGTACCGACATCACCTTGTTGCCCGAATTCAACCAAGCCGATGTTATCCACCTGCATTGGGTCAACCAAGGCATGCTCTCGCTGAAAGACATTGAGAAAATACTACAATCGGGCAAACCCGTAGTATGGACAATGCATGATATGTGGCCTGTGACAGGTATCTGTCACCATGCACAGGATTGTATCCGTTACCAAACGCAATGTCACGATTGTCATTTGTTGTACCGTGGGCACAAACATGACCTTTCTTATAAGACTTTCGTCAAAAAACAACGCCTCTACAAGAATGCTCCCATTACTTTTGTAGCATGCAGCCGCTGGCTGGAAGGATTGGCTCAGAAAAGTATCCTCACCCACGGACATACCGTAACCAATATTCCCAATCCTATCAATACGAATCTGTTTCATCCTACCGACAAGCTTGCTGCCCGACGGAAATTGAACCTCCCTGAAGACAAACGATTGTTGCTGTTCAGTTCAATGAAAATTACCGACAAGAAAAAAGGCATCGATTATTTAGTAGAAGCCTGCCGCCTCCTGAACGAAATGCAACCCGATTTTTGTCGCGAACTTGCAGTAGTGGTGGTAGGCAAGGAATCGCAACAATATGCCGACCTCTTCCCATTCCCTGTTTATTGCCTCAATTATGTAGGTAAGGAAAAAGAAATGCCGACTATTTATAACGCCGTAGACCTCTTTGTCACCCCCTCGCTTCAGGAAAACCTGCCCAACACCATTATGGAAGCCATGTCGTGCGGCGTGCCCTGCGTAGGATTCTGCATCGGGGGCATCCCCGAAATGATAGACCACCTGCACAACGGCTACGTGGCACGCTACCGCTCTGCCGAAGACCTGGCAAACGGCATCTGCTGGTCACTCACCGAAGGCGATTACCAAAGCCTCAGCACCGAAGCCCGGCGCAAAGTGCTCAGCACCTACGCCGAACACGTGGTAGCAATGAAATACATCGGAATCTACAACCGCATCACCGGACAAAACGACTGAAACACGCCTATGCTGACACACTTTCATCCCAAGTTCTCCATCATCACGGTGACCTACAACGCCGCTGCCGTCATCGAAGACACCTTGCAGAGTGTCATCACCCAGACGTACAAGAACATCGAATACATCATCATCGACGGAGCCTCTACCGACCGCACAATGGAAATCATCGGACGCTACCGCAAGCACATCCATACCGTAGTGAGCGAACCCGACCGCGGACTATACGATGCGATGAACAAAGGCATCCGCCTCGCTACGGGCGACTACGTGTGTTTCCTCAATGCCGGCGACGAGCTGCACGAAGACGACACCCTCCAGCTTATCGTCCACAGCCTTACGGGATTGACCGGACTGCCCGATGTCATTTACGGGCGTACTGCCATCGTCGATGAAGAAGGGCATTTTCTGCGAATGCGCCGCCTCGAACCGCCTGAGAACCTTACATGGCACAGTTTCCGCCAAGGGATGCTCGTCTGCCACCAGGCTTTCTTCGCCCGCCGCGACCATGCCGTGCCCTATGACCTCCGCTACCGCTTCTCCGCTGACTTCGACTGGTGTATCCGCGTGATGAAGCAAAGCACCGTGCTGCATAACACGCGCCTCACACTCATCGACTACCTCAACGAAGGCATGACCACGCGCAATCACCGCGCCTCCCTCACCGAGCGCT
The DNA here is from genome assembly GCF_002159615.1 of Bacteroides sp. An279. Classification (NCBI taxonomy): domain Bacteria; kingdom Pseudomonadati; phylum Bacteroidota; class Bacteroidia; order Bacteroidales; family Bacteroidaceae; genus Bacteroides; species Bacteroides sp. An279. The sequence goes on along the minus strand of NZ_NFJA01000002.1, from coordinate 55,661 downwards.
TCCGCATCATGTGCCGCCACTACGGCTATGTACAGACCATCCTGCTCCACCTCAAGTTCGCGCTGCGCCTGCTGTATAAGAAATAAATGATGTTTTTCACCACAGATTACACAGATTTTTTAAGTTATTTCTCTTGAAACGCAGATTGGCGCAGATTCACGCAGATAAAATAAAAATAATCTGCGTGAATCTGTGGTGAGAATCACCCGCGCCTCCGCAGGCGGAGCACAACCAGCACAATGGCACCTGCGAGCAGGATGCCCAGCGCACAGTAGGCAATAGTTTCAGTAATAGTAACCGATTTCGGCTCGAAAAGCAAACGGACGGTGTGCTTTCCGGCCGGGACATTGATGGCACGAAGCACGTAATCGGCTCTACCTACGGGAACTTCCTCTCCATCCACAAAAGCCTGCCATTCGGGATAATAGATTTCGGAGAACACCACCGTACCTCCGGCTTGTGAACTGATTTCGTACGTCAGTTCGTTCGGTTCGTAATGCTTGAACGTAATACTGCGTGTCGAATCGGCAACCGATGCTTGTGAAGGAGCTTTTACTTGCTCGGCAAACTGAAGATTAACTACGGCTATCTTGCGTAAGTCAACTACTGCAAGGCTGTCCAGCTCTTCATTGGCATTGCCCACATAACGCACATCGTCTACAAACCAAGCGTTGCCCATTGCGTATGGGTTCTGCACAGGCATCGTGCCTCCGCCCTGCAAGGGGAAGATGAAATATTTCGCGTTCAGCATGTTCAAGATACGTATACGGTCGGGGTCGAGCGCCGACATGTCACCTCCCGTCTGAGGAAGTTCAGAAAAGAGATTACCCATTTCGCCCTGGATGTACGCTTCAATAAGCTCCTGATAGCGGCGGAGCTTGGCGGCGTGATATCCCCCGATGCTTTTGTGCCAATAAGAAGTCTCGTTTTCATTGAAGGTATTGGTTGATAGGTTCAGCACCCGATAATACGTGGTATCCTTCAGAATCGCCTTATCGGTCTCCGAAGGCTGCGCGAAAGGTTTCATCTCGGTGCCTTTCGCCACAAACTGCGCGTCGTACAGATAACGCTTGTTCACCGTCCACATATCGAGCAGGCAGAGAGCCGCCAGCGAAAGGATGAGAGCGGTGGATTTCAGTTTCCCGCGCACATACATCAACAGCAGTGCCACACCCGCCAGAATGACACAGAAGCTGCGCCAAGCGTCGGCGGTAAAGATGCTGACACGCATTTCTTCGAGGTTCATCAGGACAGGCGCCAGATGTTCGGCGGGAAGCGCGTTCTGCAACGCGTTCATTTCCATCGTCGATACATACGAAGGGAAGAATACGCGGGGCGCGATGGCAAACAATAGCGACAAGCCTCCCGTAAGCCCCAGACTGACGAAGAACGCTTTTGCCTTTTCGCGCAGCAGTTCGGGATGCTCCACTATCTGTTTCAGCGCCAGCATCGCCAATAAAGGTATAGTGAATTCGGCTATGACGAGGATAGACGAAACGGCACGGAACTTATTGTACATCGGCACATAGTCGATGAAGAAATCGGTCAGCCCCATAAAGTTCTTTCCCCACGAAAGCAGGATAGAGAACAGCGTTCCGCCCAGCAACGCCCACTTCATCGGCCCCTTTACAACGAAGCAGCCCAATACAAAAAGAAACATCACAAAAGCGCCTACATAGACTGGTCCCGACGTGCCCGGCTGTTCGCCCCAATATTGCCCCAACTGGCTGTACAGGCCTGAATACACCGGATTGGCTTTGCTCATCGCCCGCTCGTTTTGTGCCAAAGGTACGGAGGCTCCGCCTTTCACGTTCGGCACGAGCAGCGAGAAGGTTTCGCCGATGCCGTAGCTCCATTGCGTAATGTAACTGCGCTCCAGCCCGCTTCCGGTCTGGTCGGCAGACTGCGGCTTCACCAGCTCGCTCTTGCCACGCATGCTCTCCTTACTGTATTGGTAGGTGTGATAAAGGTTCGACAGATTGATGCATACCGCCAGCACACCCGCCAACGCCAGCACGCCCGTTGCCTTCAGGAAGCGGGGGAAAGCCTTTTCCTTCCATGCTTTCACGCCGAACGCGATTGCCATAAAGAGCATCACGAAGAGGAAGTAATACGTCATCTGCAAGTGGTTCGACACTATCTGAAGTGCGGCGAAAAGCGCGGTGACGATACCTCCTGCCCAATACTTGCCGCGATACGCCAGCACCATTCCCGCAATGGTAGGCGGTATGTAGGCAAGCGTGACGAATTTCCAGATATGTCCGGCGGCTATGATGATGAAGAAATACGAGGAGAACGCCCATATAACCGCTCCCAATGCCGCCATCCAGACTTTGAAATTAAACGCACGAAGCAGGATGTAAAATCCCAACAACATCACAAACACGTACCATACATACGTGGGCAAATACAAATGATACAGATCTTGCACCGTGTTCAGCGTACGGCTCGAATCATATCCCGGAGCCAGCTGATATGTAGGCATTCCGCTGAACAGCGAGTTCGTCCAACGGGTCACCTTTCCGTGTTTTTGATGATATTCCTGATGTTCGCGTCCGGCTCCGATACCCGCTACCGCATCGTGTTGCGCCAAGATGCGCCCCTCGAACACCGCCGGATAGAAATAAGCAAACGAAATCGCTATGAAAAGCACAACCGCCGCCACATCCGGAAGAAGTTTCTTTAATTCATTCATACGATATAAGTTTTTGAGTTTTAATGGGGGCAAAGATAACACAATACTCCTTGAAAATGCTAACTTTGCGGCGTAAAATAAAATCATTTATGAAAATAGGAATCATCACCGCCATGTCTTCCGAGCAGAAGCAACTGGCAAACCAACTGGACAATAAAACGGAACATCGTGAGGGACCTTTCTCTTACATTGAAGGAACGGTAAAGAACAACACGCACATCCTGATGCAATGCGGCATCGGGAAAGTAAACGCTGCCGCCGGAACGGTAGAGCTCATCCGCAATTTCCAGCCCGACTGCATTATCAGCACCGGAGTGGCGGGAGGCATTGACAGCGAACTGAATGTAATGGATGTAGTGGTAAGCCGGAACATCGTTTACCACGACGTGTGGTGCGGCGAAGGAAATGCCTACGGACAAGTACAAGGTTTCCCCACTTTCTTCCGTGGTGATGACACCTTATATAATTGTGCACTCTCGCTCGATACCGAAACGCCGATTCACGGCGGACTGATTTGCACGGGCGATAAATTCATCACCGACCGCACGGAACTGAATGCCATCAAGCAGAACTTTCCCGAAGGACTTGCGGTCGATATGGAATCGGCTGCCATTGCCCAAGTATGCCATCTCTACCGCGTGCCTTTCATCAGTTTCCGTATCATCAGCGATACGCCGGGAGCGGACAAACACTTGGAACAATACAAGAACTTCTGGGGCGAAATAGCCGATAACTCGTTCCGTGTGACCGAAACCTTCCTGAAAGCATTACCGAACAAACTTTAAAACCCTACAGATATGAAAAAGATACCCAGCTTTACCGTAGACCATATCCGCCTGCTGCGTGGCATCTACGTATCACGCAAAGACGCGGTGGGAGACGAAACCGTCACTACATTCGATATCCGCATGAAAGAACCCAACCGCGAGCCGTGCCTCAGCCCTTCGGCTATTCACACGATAGAACATCTTGCCGCCACGTTCCTGCGCAATCATCCCACATGGGCAGACAAGATTATCTATTGGGGACCGATGGGATGCCTTACGGGCAACTATCTGGTTGTGAAAGGCGACCTTCAGTCCACCGATATCGTCGGACTGATGAAAGAGACTTTCCGCTTTATCGCCACTTTCGAAGGTGACGTGCCGGGAGCCAGTCCCAAAGATTGCGGCAACTACCTGATGATGAATCTTCCGATGGCACGATGGGAAGCCCAAAAGTTCCTTGACGAGGTGCTGGAGAAGCTGACGGACGCCAACCTGAATTATCCAGAATAATATTCTCTGAATACAAAGCCCCCGAAAACCGCTTTCTCTTGTGTTTCCGGGGGGCTTGTTCTTATTTTGACTAGATAACTTCGTCTGGTGTAAGATTAATAATCTTCCGCTTGTAAGATTAATAATCTTGCAGCCTGAAGATTAATAATCTTACAGCGGATGGACCTATATGATACCTTACAATTGTTACAAATAATCCCGTAATAATTTGGCAAACTATTTCCATTCTAATTTCTATTTCAAAATTTATTTCGTCACAAGGTTATATAAACTCTGATAATCTTTTACTACTCCATAAACCACTTTACTGTCACTTATCGCAGCAAAATGGCGGCGTGCACATTCTATCTTTGCATCCTCAGAACCTCTAAGTTGTGATTCCTGCCAGTCATTGCCTTTAGTTTCTGCAATGAAATATATATGCTTTACACTGCCTTCCTTAAATGCTACAGCCCAGTCTGGATTATAATGCCCCATAGGGGTATTGATATAGAATCCACGTGGCAGTTTGGTATACACTTCCACCGCATCTTCCTTTTCCAATGCTTCTGCAAAGTTTTTCTCTGTGCCTTGGCTATCAACGACTACAATATCATACAGCGATTTGGCACTTTCCAGAGCATTGATACCCAATTTACCTCTAATGGTACTTTCTGTAAAAATATCCATATCGTAAGTATTCGTACTACGCTCGTATGCTATTTTCTGGATAACAGCTATAGCTTTGGCATCATTAATGATATTTGCAGTCTTTATAATGAATTCTTCCGGATTCATCTTGAACTGAGCAAAGGTTGTTGGTTTAATGCCCTTTAATATTTCCACTATGGTTTTTCGTGTTAATCCGGTTGCATTTACCAGATCACCTACCAAATCATAGCGGACACTATTACCAACAGTCTCCGAAACACGGATTGTACGTGTCTTTCCTGCCGTCATGGCTACTCCAGCCTGTAAAGACTCCTTGTCGCGGATATTTTCTAATGAACCACCCTCTATTACAATGTGTATTTCTGTAACACTCAGATGTTTGTCAATACTTTCTATGGCCTTCTTTATCAATTCATCTGTACTGAAATCCACTTTATAGTAAGTCTTCACATTGATACGTTTCCAGACTTCTGTAAACTTTTCTTTGAACAAATCTTCTCTAAATGTGGCAACTTTTGGCTTACGTGCATTGTCCGGTTTCATGCTATCCGGGTTAAAGATGGTATCAAGTCTGCCAAGTATTCCAGCTTTAATTGGATTCAGCTCTTCTCCCAAATCAATAGTTCCGGATTTCTTGTCATTGAAATACTTCTCTGTAAGTTTACCTTTCTTCACATAGCCATTACTGATAAGCTCCTCATGAATTTCACACGCCAATTCACGGTTGATTTTTATCTCTTTACCGTCTGAGGATACCATTACAATATCTTCAAACAAATGCGCCGTTACTTGAACTGGTCTGTCTGCCACATCTTCAGCGAGTTCACTCTGAAGCTGTTTGCTGAAATGCTCATAGCTTTCGCTGGCTATCACCGTCAGGATATTGACATCGAACACACCATCACCCAACACATCCTGATCCTGGCGCTCACCATTCTTATTTACGCAAAGACGCATACCACGGCCAACTTCCTGACGCTTCTTTATTTCGCTGCCGGTATCTTTCAATGTACAAATCTGGAATACATTCGGGTTATCCCAACCTTCTTTCAGGGCAGAGTGAGAGAATATAAAGCGTACCGGTTCCTCAAAACTCAACAGCCGCTCCTTATTCTTCATAATCAAATCGTATGCACGTATTTCATTATCTCCCTCTTTTTCTTTTGAATCAACGGCTATCCCCTTCTTATCCTGAGAAAAATATCCTTGGTGTACTTTTTCTGCTGAGAACTTATGCAGATATCGGACATATTCTTCATCAGAGAAACGCGGCTGCATTTCCTCAATTACATTTTTGTATTCTTCTTCGAACATATCAGCGAATTTACCATTGCTTGTACCGTCTTTTTCATAAATACGATAGCTATTTACATGGTCAATAAAGAAGAGTGAAAGCACTTTAATTCCTTTATGAAACAATTCTCTTTCTCTCTCAATATGAGTACGAATAGTTTCACGTATCTGAATCCTGCGAAGCATATCCTCATTTATTTTTCCAATAGCATCACCCTCATAAAGAGTTATGCCGTTCAGAAAACGAACAGATCCCTCAACACCATCTATGCGTTCTACAATGAAGTGGTTGTCATATTCCGCCAGTTCACCACTTTGCTCATAAAGATTAAATCCTTCACCCACCAATCTCGTTGCTTGCTTGAAACCATTGGCTGTTTTTACATCAAACGAAATGCGGGCTTGCGGATTACCTTTTCCTATTACAATTTCATCCAGATAGACAAAACCGTTTGTAGCCGTTGAACCTTTTTGTGAGATACCTTTTACTTCAATCTTCTTCACCAACTTACGGTTGTAGGCATCCATCGCATCCAGCCTATACACCATATTGTACACATCGTCTTTCCTATGGGTTGCGCTATACAGTAAAGTGAACAAAGGATGAAACTTCGCAATTCCTTTTCTTGTAGCGTTTGTCTTATTTGCACCAAGAACACTTTGCGGCTCGTCAATAATCATAATCGGATTTGTCTGAGCCAATATATCAATAGGTCTTCGGCTACCAAACTCATCACGTCTGGAGAATATAATACGTGCAGCAGCATCACCACTACGTCCTTCCAGATTCTTATCTTCGTTCATGGAACTGTTGAATGCCTGTGTGTTGATAATCATCACGTGCAGTCCGCTATCATTGGCAAAACTATCTATCTTGGAGAGTTGTTTGGAATTATAGACAAAAAACTGGATACGCTTGCCGTATTCTGTAGCAAAGTGTTCCTGCATGGTTTCAAAACTCTTCTGCACACCTTCACGAATGGCAATACTGGGCACTACTATGATAAACTTATTCCAGCCATACAACTTGTTCAGCTCATACATCGTCTTGATGTATGTATAAGTCTTACCGGTACCGGTCTCCATTTCAATGGTGAACATCAGATTTGAAATATCACCTTGCAAATATTCAACAGGTTTAAGTCCCCAGTTCATCTGAATTTGTCTCAGATTCTCCGTAATTGACTCTCGGTCAAGCATCAACTTCTGATTACCAAAACCCGTCAAATCAAACACTCCTTTATTCTTACCCTGGTCTATCAGAAAATCAGCACTATCACAATATTGCTGACCGGTAAATATATCTGTCACACTTTTGGCTGCATCAGCCTGAAAGCGTTGGTGCTTATATTTCAGTTTCATTCTGACTCTTCTTTTTTTTCAAGTTGTCCAACATACGGATAGAATCAAGATAATCTTGTTCTACGTCACTGATGGTTCGTTGTTTGTATTTACGGTACTCGTTCGTAGCATGTTCCATAGCCTCTGTGTGCGACACTTTACCGGAATCTTGCAATAACTGTTCTCCCGACATGGTCAGGATTCTGTCAAGATAGTTTGCCCAGTCACTCATTGTCATGGGTTGTTCACGCTCTGCCTGACGCTCCGCAAAGTCCAGATATCCGGAAACCAGTTGCCCCATTGCGCGAAGTTCTTTTTCGTCCAAATAATTCTTGGCAGTCTTTGCTTCTGCCAATGTAGGTTGAGTACCCTTAAACGTCAGCAAACCCATAAAATCCTTTTCGGCATCGGCACGCTCCACAATCAGTTCAGCAGCCGTATGTCCGTGAACCGCATAATGAATTTTATTCTGTACTTTTTTAAAGAACTCCTGGCTTACGGAAGCACGAGGATCATAATCTATACTGGTAGCATATATTTCCAACACCTGACGGTAGAACACCTTTTCTGTGGCACGGATATCACGTATGCGCTCCAGCAATTCCTTCCAATAACCACCGCCACCCAACTTTTTCAACCGCTCATCGTCCAGTGTAAAGCCTTTTATCATGTATTCTTTCAGCCTTTGTGTCGCCCATTGCCGAAAGCGAGTGGCTATCACAGACTTGATACGATAACCAAGTGCTATAATCATATCCAGATTATAGTATGTAGTATTATATGATTTTCCATCTGAAGCAGTTGTTCGGAATTTCCGAACAACTGAATTTTCCTCCAATTCTCCTTCTTCAAAGATATGTTTGATGTGTTCACTCACATTCGACTTGCTCGTCTGATACAGTTCACACATCTGTGCCTGAGTAAGCCAAAGTGTTTCATCCTCCAGTCTGACATCAATCCTAGTCTGACCGTCAATGGAGGTATAAATAATCATCTTATTTTCTTCCATACCTCAACACTTTATATAACCTTGATATTTTTTATGGCTTCTTCCTCGCTCCAGTCTAACAACTGTTTCAGGGTTTCAAACACATTGATTTTTGCATCGTCACGGGCAAAGCAACTGTCACGGAACAATACACGGAGCGGTTGTTTGTCAGCCATGGCTTTTACGATATTTTCTGTAATATCATCTGCAAAGCAAGCCACAAGGTCACCATCATTAACCGAATAAATCATCTTTCCATCTACTTCTTCACTGGTCATAGGCAAAGAGAGCTGTACACCCCAACTGAGCATAGCTCCAAATAAAAGATCGAGATCTGTACGGTCACTCTTAACGTTATTGAGGAAAAGGTCAAGCTGTGCTTGGTCGTATTCCGCTGGAGCTTTCTTTACTTCTTCAAAATTGCTATCCGCCAAGCGGAATACACGAAAACCTGTGTCAAGGTTTTGGGTTGTCAATGGGGATTCTTCCTTGATTTTCTTTCCGGCACGGCGGATACGTTCTTTTCCGATTCCACAAATAGTTTTATAACCTTGTTCTTTTTTAGTTTCGCTTACCTCCTCGGGTAACTGTACAAGAATAAACTTGTAACTAGTTTGTTTTTCTGCATTAACTTTCATCAAAGCATGAGCAGTTGTAGCTGAACCAGAAAAGAAATCCATAACAATAGAATCTGACTTCAAATTAGCCAATGTGATTAATCTTTCTAACAATCTTACAGGTTTAGGGCCATCAAAAACTCCCTTATTACCAAACAAAGAAACAACCTCTTTAGCTCCTTCTTGGCTATGACCAACCTCCTTATAAAATAAGATAGAAGTTGGTGCCATTCCTTCATATTTCAGTTCAGAAAGAAAACGTTTTATTGATGGGGTACTATCTCCATTAGGACCAAACCAAATACGATTATCTTGGAGTCTCTCAGCGAAAGCTTTCGCTGAGAGACTCCAGCAGCGCCCTGCTGGAGGCTCTACTATTTTCCCCGAAGGGGTCGTTATTTTATAATCACACGATGATGTATAAGTTTTTACTGACATATCGCTTGCTTTCCACACTCCACGAGGATCATTATCAGGATTAGAATATCTGGCATTAGCTTCTTCTGTTCGAGGTAATCGTCCTATAGTAAACTTTTCTAAATCTAAAGCATACATTAATACATAATCATGACTATTAGATATGTATTTTGCATCATTTTTAGGCGAATACGCTCTTTCCCAAATTAACTGAGCTATAAAATTTGATGAACCAAATATCTCATCACAAATATTCTTCAGATTTCTCTGCTCATTATCATCTATCGAAATAAAAATCACCCCATCATCTGTAAGTAAAGAACGAGCTACCATAAGACGTGAATACATCATCGAACACCAGTCCGAATGAAAACGACCATTAGTATCTGTGTTCTTACGATAACGATTCCCTAATTCATCCACATTACCCGAAGCTAATTCTTCTTCATTTTGCGAACGGGCAAAATCATCATCATACACAAAGTCATTACCCGTATTATATGGCGGGTCAATATAAATCATCTTCACCTTACCCATATATGACTTTTGAAGCAACTTCAATACCTCCAGATTATCGCCTTCAATATACAGATTCTGTGTATTATCCCAATCCACGCTATCCTCTACTACCGGACGCAAAGTCTTTGTAATAGGACGAGCAGCTTCACGACGAGCTTCCTGTTTGCCCGGCCAAGTAAACTGATACATTTCATCCGCATCTTCCACTGCATTGTCTCCAAGCAGTTGACGCAAGGTCTTGAAATTTACCACATGACGCAGCTCTCCGGTTTTATCATCCTTTACTTCCGTAAAGCAGGATGGTGCTATCTGATAAAGAGCTTCCAAATTCAGTTGTGTTCCGTCAACTGAGCTCAATTCTAATTTATTGGGTTTCATGATTATATTTTGTTCTTATTTCGTTTTTGTTATATATTTCTGATTAGGAGAATTCTTACTCTCTAAAGATGTCATTTCAAGCAGTTCACCAAGTATCGGGTCGATATAAACACGCTTCATTCTGTTCCTATCAGCATATCCTAAATAATCGGCTATTTCCTGCAATGTACGTGCTTCACGGCAGAAAGCAATTAAGGCATCGCGTATTTCCTTTTTTTTCTGCTCTCTTGATTTTACACCTTGAGTTTTACTCCTTGAGTTTTTTACTCCTTGAGTTTTACTCCTTGAGTTTTTTACTCCTTGACTATAATCTGAATTAATGGAGTAAGAAGTCCATCGTCCCCTATTGTTGGACAAGAGCATACCTTTGTCAACCAACGCATAAAGAATTCTTCCTGCCTCCAAAGGATTTTTACCTAATAATTGCTGTACACGATAATTGGATATATTATCTTCCGTTATAGCCGTAGCTAAAACTAATTGACATTCTTTATCAAGCCTGTTGTATTCACTACCATAAATCTCATTCAACGCTTGATGACATTCCTCCGGAATAAGTGATACCATAGAAAGGGTTAATTCAACAAGATGTAAGTCAGTCCGCTCTACTAAAAACGGCTTACGCCAATTTTCCTTCTTCCAAGCGTTCAGGATTGTAGGAAACCCAGAACCGATATTGTCGCCGAAACCAATCATTCGCAACATTGATTGCATATTTGGATTTCTTGCCTTTGAATTACCTCCGGCATAAATATCCATAACGGGTATTTTAAGTGTGCCTGGATTTGAAAAGACAAAACAGTCATCATGTTTCTCCACTCTGAGTACACCGGTCACCATATAATCTGCATGAATAACAAGATTGGTCAATGCCTCACGAATAGCTTTATGTACAGCAGTATCGTCTATTCGTTCCATTCCCTCCAATCTGAAAGGACGTTTTATATCACTTACCAACTTGGATTGTACACGCATAAAGAAATTATACAGATTATTCTCCCAACGCCCGTCGTATGTCAAACGGTCGCTCCATCGGCTATCCGGTTGCAAATTTGTCATATCAAGATAATCCATGCGGATATTATCAAATCTTTCTCGGATAGGAAGCCCCTTTCCAAACATAAGCAAACCGGCTAAAGTCAAGCCTTCTCTGCGTGTATTCCTATCAACTATATACCCTCCCATATTCAAGAGAAATTCCCTATCAGAATAATCATTCCACACATGGTCTGGATTTGCTGTACGAAAACGATTTCTATAGGCAGCAAGAGTAGGCGCATCAATATCATCCATCGTATAATTTTCCATCAATACAGAATCATTACCGCTATCGTTTGCATCACGAATCATAGCTTTAACATCGTCTTCCGTACAATGGTAATCACCTTCATAGTTCCGTTTGAAAGACCCGTTCATAATATTGCCGTTGATATAAATAGGACGTTGCCTATAATCTGCCTGCGGCACATGAATACATAATAAGTCATAACCTTGGTATTGTATTATTTCAACATCGGCATCGGTCAGAATATTACGGTTTACTTTATTGCTATTTAAGGTATCAAAGAACTCCTTCCTCATTTTCTGCGGATTGGCAACTCCTGTAATTTCAAATCTTTTATCTGAGCTGGTTTCATCCATATATTCCTTTACCCCAAGCATAATGGTTCCACCTATCGTATTGGCAAATGAAGAATATGTTTCCCATACTGATTTAGGTATCTGTCCTTCAGCTTTTTTACACTCAAAAGTAATCCGTTCTCCGAGTTGTAATAATATATTTATATCATTAGCATTCATTATATCTATCATTTATGTCCGATTAATCGCAAATGTAATTCATTTAAAAATCTTCTTAATGATTTAACCTCGGCATTCAATTCTATTTGTCTAGTAAATTGTTTTTCAGCTTTTATCTTTTTTTGAAGAGAAACAATCTGTTTCTGAACACTTTCTATTTGCTTACGCAAATCAACCTGTTCTTTATATTCTTCTCTAGTAGATGCATACAATCCTGATATTTGACTGAGCAAACCGTTGTAAACGGCATCCATAGATTGTCCCTGAATATTTAGCGTACTGGCATCAATACGTATATCCCGTTTCAATTCGTCAACTCCACATTTCCATTTCTGTTCTCCATGAACAACCGACATTTCTTTATGATGCATCAGTAAATCAAACGTCTCACCGTACTCAATAATGAAAACCGTATGCCGTGGCAGCAACTCATCCATTGCACTGAAAGGCTTAATACTGTACTTGTCTTCTTTCATCCTGCAATAGAACACATCAATCTCATGCACATATTCACCATCTTCTACATTGAGTGTCGCAGGTACAAGTTTATACAGCCATACAATACCTTCAAACTCTCGTGTCAGAAATTCACGCAAGGAAGAATCGCCACTTCTTCCATAAAACGCATTCTTTGGCACTGGCTTATTGACTATTGTTGTGGATGGAAAATTCAGTATATTATCCATAATCTACTTAATCACCAAAAAACAAATCAATTCAAAATCATCCAGTCCTTTAATGTTATAGGTCAAAGCACTTGTTTCACCTACAGAGAAAAGACTGTCTATATCACTCTCTTCTTTCACTGTGATAATACTCTCTATGGCCGATTGCAACAGGTCGCTGTAATGACGCATATTCTTTCCATCACGTGTTTCCTTGTTGAACTGCTTGCAAAGTATCTTATCAGGTTCTATCTTGTCTTTGCAGGCATAACGCATCTTGTCGAGCAATTTTTTAGGAGAAAGATGGTCACAGATAACTGTTCCGGTATGTGAAATATAAACCATATAGAATGGATGCAGCAAATTAGAGTGGTCGATATTCACACCATTGTTCTTGTTCTTCAGCACATAGATGACACCCGGCTCTACCAATTCAGATGCACTGACTACGGCACTCATTCCAAAAGGTGTCAAATCCATATTGGGATGTTCTTTCAGATTGGCAAGTAAATCCAAACGAAATTCATTTAGTCCCAAATCCATGATATTGACACCTGTATCCATATCCTCAATATCTACCACTTCATTCTGCAACTTCTTCAACTGGTTGCGACGGTATTCCAAATCGCCTTTTTCATTAGCAGACAATAGGTTATCATCACCCGTACTGGTAATGACTGTTGCCTTCATTCTACTTTCTACACGACCTTTCAGCTTGATGTAATCATCCAATTCCATATCCGGCCAGTAATTTACCAACTGAATCACATCATTCTTGCTTCCGATACGGTCTATACGACCAAAACGCTGAATAATGCGTACAGGATTCCAGTGTATATCGTAGTTGATCAGATAATCACAGTCCTGCAAGTTCTGTCCTTCACTGATACAGTCGGTTGCAATCAGTACGTCTATTTCCCTTGTATCATTCGGATGAATGGCATCCCGGTCTTTTGACATAGGAGAGAAGTAGGTCAGTATGTCATTGAACGTACACTTTAGTTTCGGCAAAGTACACTTTCCCTCTGTACTGCCTGTTATCAGAGCTGTATGCAGTCCGCAATCGTTCAGTATTCTTCCAGATAACTGTTCGTAGAGGTAATTTGCCGTATCAGCAAAAGCTGTAAATATCAGCACTTTCTTATTGCTGCCATTGATTGGATGTTCAAACTTTTTTTTCAAGTCTGCTACCAGCTGTTGCAATTTCATATCATGTTCCGGTGTAATATCCTTTAGCATAAGGATGAGCAGTTCCAGAACTTCCTGGTCAGCCTTCAAATCACGCCGCCAACTAACATAATCCATGTCCCGAAGATTGATTTTTGATTTACGGCCTACAAACGGATCATTTTCATTATCTTCAGTATCAAAATCCTCTGAAAAATCAGTTACGTCTATTGTTCCTGCACCGCTTTCCTGGAATTTATCAATAGCAGTAATAGAATCATTTATAAAATCACGAATTCTTGTCAAAGTCAGACGGAAAGAGTTCACGCTACTTTCCAGACGCTTCAACAGGTTGATAGCCATCAATTTCCGAATACCTTTTTCACGTCCATCTACAGTGAGTCCCTCACCTTCATAATCTATTCCGTAATTACCTTTTTCACTCTCAAAAATAAACAAAGAAGGTGTATATATGGAAAGATTCAATCGGTTAAGCATTTCCGCTATATCCGCAAAAGTAATAGCATCGTTCAAATCCGTAAGCTTAGGTCTGCGTGATATAGGTGACAAACGTTCAGGAAATTTGCCCACATCATTCGTGTTGTAATACTTAATGATATGGCTTCGGCTTCTGGCTATGGTAACTGCATCAAGCAACTGGAAGAAATCATAACTTAATGAATCTACCAGTTTCTCTGTTGTTCTCTTTTCCGGAGGCAATTTAGCCCATTTAGAATAAACAGTCTGTGCATCTCTGAAAATGCTATCTATGTTCTTCCCTGTATCAAGCAAATCGTTTATATTCTCGGCCTTTCCTTCATACGCAAGTTGCAATTGATTTTTCAGGTCACTGAACCGGTTGTTTACAGGTGTGGCGGAAAGCATAAGCACTTTAGTCTTGACACCACTGCGTATGACTTTATTCATCAGCCGGGCATAACGGTTTTCCTTGAAATCATCATCTTCATCCTCATTATCAAACCGGCCGCCATTGCGGAAATTATGGCTTTCATCTATTACAATCAAATCATAATTCCCCCAGTTCACCCGTTCCAAGTCAAGTCCATTACTCAAACCTTTATCCCTTGACAGGTCAGAATGAAACAGAATGTCATAACGCAAACGGTCTGCCAATACCGGATTGTTCTTATAGTTAGAGCGGAATGTCTGCCAGTTGTCGTTCAACTTTTTGGGACAAAGAACCAATACATTTCTGTTTCGGTTTTCGTAATACTTGATAACCGAAAGAGCCGTAAATGTTTTTCCCAAACCAACGCTGTCAGCAAGAATACATCCATTGTATTTTTCCAGTTTGTTTATGATTGCCAGTGATGCATCGCGCTGGAAATTATACAGTTTATTCCAAATAACACTACTTTTGAATCCTGTAGCTTCATTAGGCAATACATCCTCGCTGATATCTTCTAAAAACTCATTGAAAATATTGTATAACGTAATGAAATAGATAAAAGACGGGGCATTCTCCTTATAAACGGTTTCGATATTTTCTATGACATTATCTGTCACATCCTGAAACTTCTCTTTGTCCTTCCAGAGTTCGGCAAAATTCTTCAGAAACATATCAGTAGAACTATGTCCCGGCATACCTACAACCATCGGACATATATTATTTCCTCTATCAAGCCCAAGTTCGGTAGTAGTAAACTCATTGAAAGGCATATAGGTATAGGTTTCTTCACCTTCCTTTATATTGAGGAAGGTATTCATAGAACCATGAGTTATATTTGTCTTGAACCGTGCTTTTCTACGAATCCAGTCTGCACATTCCCTTGCAATAGCCCGTTGTGTAAGCTGGTTTCGAAGCCTTATTTCAAAATCAGATCCGAAAAGACTCCTTTCACGATTTAATTTAGGAATATAGAACTCTCTTTTTTGCTTTTCAGACTTATCCGTATAGAATGTCGGTGAAGTAAAAATAAAGTTTACACAATCCACCTTTTCCAGTTCTTCTTTCAATGCTTCATATGCATAAATAGAAAAACTGGCTGCCGCTATAGAGATTTGACTATTACCCGAAGACAATACCTGTTTCAAATCATCTATAACACGTTCTGTTATATTATTGAATTGCTTCGGTGTTCTCATAAATATCCTTGTTCTTATTAATTAGATCTCGAACTTCAACACCTAACAAAAAAGCAATCTTAGTCAGAGTCTGTAAATCTGGTTGTGAAGTATTCGTACACCATTTAGATACGGTTGCAGGATCTTTCTTCAACTCGGAAGCCAACCACTTACTAGTTCTCTTCTTCTCTACTAAAACAACTTTTAATCTATTAATATCGGCCATTGTATTCTCAATTTCTTTGCGTTATACGCAAAGATAATAATAAATATGGACCTATAAGATGAATCATGGTATTTTTATCACAAATACTACCCAAAGAAACCCAATCACTCGATTGGCTGAATAGTTGGTGCTTTATAAGTAAATCCCTTTTTCTCTATTAGTCACAAACTTTTTTGCAACAATAGATTTTTGTTACTAATAAATTTTATTGAATACCGCAAACATCCCATGTAGAGGCGTATGCGAATATTCATTTAAATTTTTATATCTAATAGACATTATATCGAATATGGTTCTAGGGTGCTGATAACCAATACCCCTGTTCTTTATCCTGTATAAACTCTAATATAATAAACTAATATTAAGCTATTTATATAAATAAGTAATCAGAATTAAATGACACTATCTTTTGAGGAGTTAAGAAGCTAAGCCAATACCTTCTATGTATACGGCTCATTGACTTACTATTGGCTTAACTCCTTAACTTCTTAATTTCTATCATATAAATTAAATACGACTACTTAATATAATAGATATAAGATCCTAATTATCAATCCGAAACTTGGATTTTGAAATATACGAAGAGTTGCCATAGCTACGAAAGCTTCCCTTTGTTGAGGGCACGAAATCCCAACCTATAAATCTGCGTTTCAAGAAAAGCTCAATACACATACTCCACCTCCGACTTGCGGAAACGCAGCACGCGGGTGTCCTTGGCTGCGCCGCCGTTCTTATGCAAATAAAGCGCATCGTTTTTCCCGGGAATAAACCAACCTGTACCTTCCGGCGAGTGTACGCCAAAGAGTATATTGTTGTAATGCCCGTTATGAAAGACACCTTCGCTGTCGTTCCACTGCGATGCCACGCCATACCACGTAACCGGTTCATGCTCGGGGAAATCGGGGCTCCACATCTCGATGAGAATCAGGCTAGGCAAGGCTACATTGCCTACCGTCACATCGTTTCTCCGCTTCTGCAGCCGCTTCACCTGGCTGTGCCCTTCCCACGGAGTGCGCAGCGTGTGCGTGCCGTTCCACATCACCCATACATAATCGGTTGCGTCAAAGATGCGGTTGAAATCTTCCATCGACGGAAGTTCGTAACCTTCGGGGGCAAGCGCATCGGCAGGCAGGCGGTTGATATGCACGGACACCTGGTGATTGTAGCCATCCAATGCCGCCGTACCGTTTTTGTCTATTACCTGCAACCCTGTGCCGCTGTCACCTTGATATGCCCATTTCCACAAATCAAAAAACGCTTCGGGCGGGCACGCTCCCAAGTACTCGAAAACGGTCTGGCCTGCGCGGCGCGCCGGATCATCGGACGAAAGCACCTGGTCTTCAAACGAGCGGGAATCACCACGGGCATTGTACTTGCACCACCAGATGCCGTGCATCCACGTCACTGGCAATCCATAGTTGCGGCGAGACACGGTATATTCCTCGCGCTGCGAGCCATCGGCACGGTTGCTGATTACCAGCGTAGCCGACTGCCTGCGCCCGTTTGCCGTAACGTCATTCGGCCGCCAGCCTGCCAGCACCCGATACGCACCTTCTCCGCTTCTTACAGAAACAGGGTCAAGCTTTATCCACGCATCTTCGCCCGCTTCGTATTCCACCGTCAATTCTTTCTCTGCAGGCAATGTAAATACACCCAGCTCATTATCTATATAACGGTCGAAATCGAAGGTATACGTCCCGACGGCATACTGTAATTTTCCCGAAAGCCGGCTGGGGTTCCCGGCAAGCCTCAGCGTGATTACATCTTCAGGATACACGTACTGCATTCCTTTACGGCGAAAGCGAAGAGCGGTTTCGACAGGTGGCTGTTCGGGAGGGAAAAGCGGCTTGCGGATACGGAACCGCTGTCTGCCCTCAAACAGCCCCTGACCGGCAAGCGGCTCCACTTCCAACGATGCCGAAGCATCTACCGGGAGCAATTCCAATTCATCGTCACACGCTACTGCCAGTACCATTTCTACAGGCCCGTATGGCAGATTCACGCCATTTTTCTCCGCAGCGACTTCTACTCCGGCAGGCAATTCTGACGCCGCGGCATCTACTTGTGGAGGGGCAGTCAGGTCGGGATATGCTGCCGTACTATCTCCCTCTCCCCAAGCTTCCACCATCAGTTGTGCATCAACCTGCAGAACGTCTTTCCGCAATACGATGGCATATACCGTATTGCGCCGGATATCTGACGGCAACGGCTGTTCGAAAGCATACACCTTGCCATTTATTTCTGCTTCCAGACTCACCGACAAATCCGGATTAGCCTGTTCGTACACATACAGTATTCCTAACGAATCGCGTGTCAGGGGCGCATCCGGCGTACTGATGATGCAGTCTTCCTTGGCTGTCCCTTCGGGCGAACGCACTGCATCCCCTGGAAAAAGATAAGCCTGCCGTGCCACTTGTTTCACCGCAAAACGATTCACCGATACCGTCCCTTCCGGTACTTCTATCCGGAAATCGAAACGGGCTACTCCACGCGTTAAAGCCAACGGTATTGAAACAGCCTTTCCCATCTTGCCTGACAAGTCTGCTTTTCCGGTAAAATAATTCGATATCCGATGCCGGTCAGCTGTCAGTACAGTTTGCAACCAATCTGTTTCTTTTGTCGTTCCTTCTTCACACGCAGGTTCTTCATTTGCTATTACATAAAGTGTACCCGAAAGCCGGTCGAGCGGCAGATGATAATCATCTCCCCCGACCGATAATGGCTCATACACTTTCTGCAAAACGCCTTCTTCGAAACGGTATGCCCTAAGCGATGTTATCTCGTCTTCTCCTGGAAGCGAAGACGGCTTTCCAGCCACCTGAAACGAAGATCTGCTGATACATAGTTCCGTTGTCCCGGAGGAAACAGTTTCCTCCTGTTCCCATCTGTCGGAACAGGAAGAGATAAACAGCAGGCTACAGAGCAAACCGATTATATACAACCTTGTTTTCATAAACATGCCTTAAACGTTTAAGAAGCATGTTTCGCTTCCAGTTCCGTATCATTGCCTGGCTCCCATTCATCGAAGCTCACATTCAGATTCACACTGATATAGTCTTTACGCACGATAATCTTATTGACTGTATTGCGTATCACAGGTTCCGATAAAACCTTGGTCAGTGTCTTCCGCTCGCCGTCAATCACTGCGGTAACACTTACCTCCAGCCCTTCATTTGCCTGCTCGTACACGTACAACACACCAGGAGTATTTGCCGTAAGCGGCCGGGAGAATACGACCGTTGTATCCTTGCGCTCTACTCCTGTGGGCGAATGGGCATCCGGATTGGCAAACAGATAAACCGAACGTGCCACATTCTTCAATGTCAGACTTTCGACAGATGCCGTACCTGCCGTTTGCAGGTCAATGTCAAAGCGTGCCATTCCTCGTTTCATCGACAAGGGAAGCTCGGTCTGCGACTTGTCAAAGCTATCCAGACTCAAACTGCCGCTAAAGAAGTGCACTTCCTTCCCTTCCTTCAAGTTCAGCACGGTCTGTTTCCATTCGTCTTCGGTGATGCGCCGGTCGTGCAATGCGTTCAAATCAATCATTCCTTCGGTATTGGCTATCACATACAGCGCCCCTTCATAATCGGTCAACTGTAAATTGAAAGCGGAACCATCGAAAGCCAAGTCGTCATACACCTTAGCCAATGTTCCTCCGATAAACTGACAAGCCTGTATATGCTCTACCTTGTCTTCACCGTCTACAGTGTCAGCCAGCTGGTCATAACCTGCTACTCTGGCTTTGACAACAGGCCTTACAGCCGTTTCTTCATTACCGGGATGCTCAGAATCGGCACAA
This sequence comes from Bacteroides sp. An279, assembly GCF_002159615.1. Classification (NCBI taxonomy): domain Bacteria; kingdom Pseudomonadati; phylum Bacteroidota; class Bacteroidia; order Bacteroidales; family Bacteroidaceae; genus Bacteroides; species Bacteroides sp. An279. The sequence goes on along the minus strand of NZ_NFJA01000002.1, from coordinate 35,740 downwards.
GCCATTGTTCCGAACATACCAAACAATAAACTTCCCATCCATACTGTTTTCGCGTTTGTCATTTTTCTCATACACTTTTTGTTTTTGATAATCATTTGTTCAACATTCATTTATTCATATATATATTCCACCGGTTTCTTTATGCAACGTATCGTACGTGTTTTTGTATTGTTCTGCGGCACATACTTCAACCAGTTCTCACCCGGTTTTTCTGTATGCGCATATCCTTCCATTACCCACGTGTTCGAAGAATGTCCATGCGTGGCAAGCAACAACGACATCCGGGCAATGTTTCCAGGAGTGGTGTTCCATTGATGTCCCAACCCACAAAGTACCCAGCGGGCACCTTCGTACTGAAACTCATAAAAGGCAATTACTCCATACAGATGCCCTTCGAACGATACTTCCCGTTCGGTTATCGTGACCGTCAGCTCCTGCCCTGCCGCGTTCCGGTACGTATGCGTTCCCTGTCCGCCCAAATTGAAATCCGTATTCCGGGTAAAAAAGGCATAATCATCGTAATCAGGTATCTGATATCCTTCAGGAGCCATTTCTTCGGAAGATAACAGACCGAAATTTTCAGCAGAGTTTCGCATACCTTCATAATAAAAAGCCGTTTCGTTGTGCTTCAACGGATATCCGTCGGGATAACCTGCCTGATACTGATATCCCAGCAAATGCAACAGTTCGTTTTCGTCGCACGTGCTCAAATAAGTTGCCAAGTCTATTTCCTTTGCCGGATCTGTACCGGCCAATATCTGGTCGCTGAATGTTTTCACATTTCCGCGCAAATTGTATTTACACCACCACGTCCCGTTGATGTTCGCCACCGGAAGCCCCCAGTTTCGCCGGCGTATCACATATACTTCCCGGTTCTTTCCATCTGCATCAGATATGACCAACCTGCCTTCCTGCACACGTCCGTCTGCCTGAGGGTCGTTCGGTTTCCATCCGCCTACGATGCGGTAAGTTTCTCCGTCGGGCGTCAGCTTTATCCAACGGGAAGTGCCAGAATCAAACTCCATACCGGCTATCTTGCCGGCAGGAAGAGTCAAACGCCCCAATTCACCCTCAACATAACGGTCGAAATCGCATATTCCCTGCTCGTTCAGCTTGATTTGTCCTTCCAGTCGGATGGGACTGGGTTCGACCACCAAAACGACTCTGCCCGCATACACGTTTTGCCGATATACCTCCAAGTATATATATTCCTCTTTTGTTCCGGGCATCCGCATACTGGTCGAAACAGATATGTCGGCTATTGGTTGCAGCCCCCTGCCTGCCACCCGTTGTACAACAACCCCGTCTACCTGCCCTTCTATTTCTACATCCGCCCCGGATTCTCCCAGCAATACCAGATGTGAATCGGAACGTGTATAAGGGATGAATACCGTATCTCTCGAAAGGTTGACACGGACACCTTCCGACAAGCGGGAAGCATCCACATCGACCAGCCCATTCAATTGAAGGCCGGACTCTGTCTCACCACCAGCTTGCCAATTGTCTTCGGTCACCGATACCGACAGGTTTCCCCCTCTTCCATAAACCGAGAGTGTATAAACCACATTGCGCCGGATTGCGGCAGGCAAAGAAGTTTCCAACCGATGCTGCGCTCCATCAAACGAAGCCAGTATTTCCACCTGCAACTTGTTATTTGTCTGTTCGGGCAAATAAAACAAGCATTCACTACCATTCTCAAAAGCTACATATTCTTTCCGAAAATCATACGTAGAGGCACCATCTGGTGTTTCTACCGATTCCTGACCATTCAAATAACCTTGCCGATAAATATGGGAAACCGTAACACGGTGTACCTTTACTCCTTTATCAAAAGAAGAAAGGTCTATCCGCGACACGCTACGCCTCAGCGATACTTCGCTTTTCCCCGACGAAATCCCGTTCGGATCCATCCATCCGCTCATTGCCAGACCACCTTCTTCGGATGCCAATTCATCTTTATCGGCACTTAGTTTCAGAAACTCTGATTTGGTTGTTACATCAGGCAACACCTCCTGCAAATTCCTTACCTTTCCGGCATTGGCAAGCAGGCAGATTTCTCCTTCCGCCCTTTGGGGCTGGAAGATATAGCTGCCGTCTTCTCCCGCACGGAATGAAGTAATGATTTCTTTCAGCACCTCCCCTTCAAACCGATATCCTTGTATCGTCAGGATACGTGCATCCTGCTCTATCCCATTCCCTTCCAAATCATCCACCGACACACGGGCAATGATTTCTCCTTCCGACACCGAAGGGACCGACATCGTTTCCCGGGTACAGCCTGCAAGCAACAGGCCTCCCAATGCATATAATATGATTCTCTTTTTCTTCATAACTCCTTACATTTTAAACTACTCATTATTTATAAAGAGCCGGACTCTGTTTGCTTTTCAGATAATCAGGCGAATCAATAGGCATCAAATACAAATGGTCTACATAAAACTGATTCATCAGCTCCTGTGCCCACGGCCCGTAAGTAAACGCACTATCGTGGCTATACCCCATAACGTGCCCCAGTTCGTGAAACATCACCTCGCAGGCATACGTATCGGTATAATGGCTGAGCCAAGCACCCTGATACGCCCCGAACACATCGCCTCCGCCCAGCCCGAGCACTCCATTTCCCGTATAGACCAATCCTACCCGCAATGAACGAGGCTGGCGCATCTGTTTCAATACGGTTTCAGCACTTACCTTGTCGGTTACTCCTCCATTTCCGTAAAGACGGTCCTCGTTGGCACGCAAGATATCCTCGTGTTCTTGCATATCAATCATATAGGTGAAATTAAGGAAAAACGCCACCACTTCACGGCAATGCACCGGACGGATTCCCATCCAGTTTCCTGCCGGTCCGCCATTAGGCTGGTCGGGATCACCTCCATACAGGTTGAAAGTCACCTTCCAACCGTGACGGATAGCTTGCAGCTTTTCCCAATAAGCATCGCCCGAAATCACTTCGTAACTGGCATCAAGGGCAGCCGTCAAAGGTTGCGGAGGCACTTTTATCCATTTCCCCGAAACGGTACGATACATACATTCTGAAGTGAAAAGCGGAATCTGACCGTAAAAATCGGCAAAAGCCGGTACCGTATCAAAGTAAGCCAAGTCAATGTATTCATCGCTCACCGAAGGAAAACGGGCACGCACCAGCACATCACTCAAATCACGCGGTGAATAAAAGCGCATGTGCAAACGCCCGTCATCGGTTATCTCTACCTGCAAAGGTTGAGAAGTGTCAAACGAACGCTGGCGGGTATCCGTATAGATTTCTTTCCGCTCTTCATCTTGCAAGATTTTCGCGTGCCCGCCTTCTTCATACGCCATTGGAGTAACAAACATCACTCCTGCCTTATCATCGGGATGTACAACCGGAGTATGCACCCGATAAATACGGTTTGAAACCAACGAATCGACGGTAAAATCATACGTCCGCTCTATCTGATTTTTCCGATAATCGCGTGTCAATACCGTGACCGCTCCCTGCAGAGGCACTTCACCGGAAGCTGGAGGCAAGCAAAAAGAAGCTACCGAATCCAGCGGCCAGACCACAGGCTGCATATCCACCTCGTCCGAAAGCGAACCGTCGCCCGAAAGAGTCGTATAAAAAGACACTGCATCCCATATCACTTCCTTGTGTACGACCGCGGTACGCACGTAAGGATTGCGAAAAGCGAACGAAAAGTCCACCCTGCCGGCTATCCGCCGTTGCACAATCTGCCCGGGTGCCGAAACAATAATCTCGGCTCCGTCTACCCCCGGTTTCCGGGAAACAGAAAAAGAAGTACGTGAATAGAAATAATCCGCTTCCAGCGGTTTCGACAATTGAGCAGAAAATATCAGCCAAGGCTCGGATACATTATTCAGTTCGCGGATAGAAACCCCATCTTGTCCGGCATCCCCCCGGATACCCAATACCAGCAAGGTATAATCTCCTTCCTGTAAACCTTCAAGGTGTATTTCTGAAGCTGCATAATCATAAAATCCTTTCAGGTTGGTCACTACACGCCCTGCCTCGTCCGCTACATAAAAAACAACACGGTCGTATGTCCTGCCCTTGCTTGTAACAAGGCGTGACGGAACATCTTCACCTTCATAATCGGCACATTGCAAGACAAAGACTGCCTTGCTTCCCTCCCCTCCTGGAGGTTTCATCCATTCTTCCCGGCTACAAGCCGTCAGCATCAGACTGCATAAGAACGTAATCCAAAAACTTTTTTTCATCTTGTCAGTTGGTTGATTAAATAAATAGTCAATCAATTACAAACGGCCGGAACTCTTTTCCGGCACCAGCAATACAACAACCGATAACCGCTTTTTGTTCAGACGGGACAAAAAAACAATGTCATCACTTTGCTTTTTCAACAATTTATGAACACCCCTTCTATTTAACATGTCTGCAAAACGAAGATATATTCATAAGCAATTTCAGATAACTGCTACAGCCTACGAAGATAACTGCAACGGCAAAGTAAGTATATATTCATTTTGCGCATCCTTATTGGACTAATCTAAAGAACATCCATACCATATTCTACCATACAGAGATGCAAGCCTGTCTAATGTATATAAACTTCAGAAACGGATACCTATTCCAATCGAAACCATATGCGACAATCTGTGCTTCTTTGCCTCGAAACACCTGCCTTCCCATACCAAATTACGGAAAGAAGCATAAGGATCAAAATCGGAACACGTATAAGCCAGCAAAAAAGCCAGATGTTCATCAACTTCCAAAGTCAGTGCTGTACGTATATGCCAAAACACTTTACGTGCCCCTCTATTTTTTATCGATTCCTGATGAATGGCAGTCCAGGCTCCAGCTTGATTAGGATAATAATCAATGACTACCCTTCGATCTGCAACAAAAGGAACGGTAGCACCAGGCGATACCGTAAGATAAAGTGCATACTCTTTATCACTGCCCAAAAGCACAGGAGGTGTAAACAGGCTGAGAGAAGAGCGAAAGGCAAATATTTCTCCGATGCTTTCCACATCTTCCACACTCCACCGCAAACGGTTATCAGACGTAACCCCGTTGAATGAATAATCTGCGACAAATGGCCTACTATAAAATATACCCACCGACACCCCCGCATAACAAACAGGACGGAATGTGACGGATGGTTCCACACTCCAGCATCCGTAATTGTCAAACGATGCATACAAATCGCATCCCCAAACCTGTTGTTTCTCTTCCTGTGCCCTGACATGCAAACAAGATATAAGACATAAGCCAAACAAAAATCGTCTCATAATACAGTAAAAAATAGCAAAATAACATACTTATCATAGAAGCAATTCATCCTATAAACAACATAACACTCATTCCTGTTTTTTGTTCATACCGCATTATCCTCAACAAGTTCCCGAAAAAACGTACTGCAATAAAGACCAAACATCAATAATGCACAAATTCCCAGTAAAAAGGCACAATAATCCATGTACGGATATTGGAAAATGCCTTTCCTTTGCAGAAAACATCAATAAAGAAATTATGGGAAAACTATGGTTAACTGTTGTGTGCTGTTGGCTTGCCTCTTGCGCTTTGGGAGCAACAGACTTTGTATGGAAAACAGGTAGCACGATGAATGTGGCTTGTGCATCAGGTGAAGAACCCGTAGTGCAGGTTGCATTGGACTTACTGAAACGGGATTGCGAAGCCGTACTTTCGCAACCCTTCTCGGTTATGGAAACCGAAGGGGATATCTATATAGGAACGCAAGGAAAGAGTACACTTCTGGAAAAAGTGGCAAAAAGAGAAGGGATAGACCTTTCTTGCCTGGACGGACATCCGGAGGCTTTTTTCATTAAAGTATTAAAAAACGGAAAACTATTGGTGGCTGGTAGCGACAAACGAGGTACAGCATATGGCATCTTAGAACTCTCATGTATGCTGGGCGTATCGCCTTGGGAATGGTGGGCAGACGCTACACCGGAGAAAAAAACGGAATGGCGCATCGAAGCGGGCTTCTGCAAGCTGGACTATCCGACGGTACCCTACCGGGGCATCTTCATCAACGATGAAGACTGGGGACTGATGCCTTGGAGCTACACCAACCACGAACCTTCGAATATAAAGGGACAAATCGGTCCGAAAACCCATGCATGCATTTTCGAGCTGCTCTTACGCCTGCGTGCCAATACCTTTTGGCCGGCAATGCACGAATGTTCGGTACCTTTCTTCTTTACCGAAGGCAACAAAGAAATAGCAGACCGTTACGCCATCTACCTCGGCACTTCACATTGCGAACCAATGATGCGCAATACCAACGGTGAATGGCGACGCGTGGGCAAAGGCGACTACAATTACCTGACCAATCGCGAAAACGTGCTAGCCTTTTGGGAAGAACGGGTAAAATTGCTCCGCCAATCGGATGACATCTATACGTTAGGCATGCGTGGCATACACGATAGCGGAATGTTAGGTGCCAAGACCGTAGACGAACAGAAGCGGGCACTGACCGACATATTGAAAGACCAGCGGGCACTGCTGGCGAAATACAAAGGCGATGTAACCCGCGTGCCACAAGTATTGATACCGTATAAAGAAGTACTCGATGTGTACAATGCAGGGTTGGAAGTACCCGAAGACGTGACTCTGATGTGGTGCGATGACAATTACGGATATATCACCCATTTCCCTACTGCAGAAGAAGCGGCACGCCCGGGCGGCAACGGTATCTATTACCACATATCTTACTGGGGGCGCCCACACGACTATTTGTGGCTATCCACCCTCAGCCCATATCTCATCTACCAACAGATGAAGACCGCCTACGACCGCGGCATCCGTAAGATGTGGATTCTAAATGTAGGAGATATCAAGCCTGCCGAATATCAGATAGAATTGTTTATGGACATGGCTTGGAATATAAACCAGATAGAACAGGAAGGAGTAACCCGACATCTGCAAAACTTTCTTGCCCGCGAGTTCGGTACGCAGGCATCCGCCTACCTGCTTCCGATGATGCAAGAGCACTATCGCCTTGCCCATATCCGCAAGCCGGAATTCATGGGAGGCACACGCACTGAGGAGAAAGACCCACGGTACAAAATAGTAAGTGATCTGCCATGGAGCGAATCGCTTATCCACACACGGCTTGCCGCCTATCAGGAACTGGAAGACAAAGCTGCTATATGGGGCAGACTCATGCCTGAAACCAAACAGGCTACGTATTACCAGCTAGTACAATACCCCATTCAGGGAGCTTCCCAAATGAACAAGAAATGCCTCTATGCCCAACTGGCACGTCACGGCAAAGCAGACTGGAAGCAAAGCACAGCAGCATTCGACAGCATCGTTTCCCTTACCCGCCACTACAATACGCCGAAGTGGAAAGGCATTATGGACTACAAGCCGCGCAACTTAGCGGTATTTCTGCCCATTCCCGAAACGCATACTGCGGAATCACTGAAGCCCGACCGCCCGTACCTTTATAAATGGAACGCACTGGAAGCCGCTGAAGGTAATCCCGTGATGTGGGAACACTTGGGCTACGAGGGCAAAGCAGCAGGCATCCGCCAAGGTGAGGCTGTATCCTTCAGCTTCGAGAATTGCCGTGCCGATTCAGTAGAGGTGGAACTCCGCTTCCTGCCCACTCATCCCATCAATGGAAAAGACCTGCGCATCCGGGTAGAAGTAGACGGTCAGCCGTCGGACATCATTTCGTACCGCACGTATGGAAGAAGCGAAGAATGGAAGCAAAACATCCTTTCCAACCAAGCTGTGCGACGCATCACTTTTCCTCTCGGCAAATCCACTTCACACCGATTGACGGTACATGCGATAGACGAAGGCATACTGCTGGATCAGGTTTATCTTTATGCTAAACAGTAGCCAGAAACTTATACCATACAAGTTGATGAAAGCGTAAGCCATATTACACATCCTCACGCAGATATATGCATGCATTATCTCAACTTACCAGAGGCTGTATATAAAACAATCACGGAAATACATCTGAAAAAATCCATTGCATTTCCGTAACTGCATATTGGCATAATGAAGTCAAAGTCAATCGAATAAATCAGCCAGTTTTTCTGCCAACGCTTCTCCTCTCAGATTATCACCGACCATCCGACCTTCGGCATCTATCAGATACATGGTCGGAACAGCTCTTACCTTGTAAAGCTTTGCCACTCCGGTTTCATCCAAGAAGTTAGGCCATTTCAACTGTTCTTCTTTTACAGCTTTTTCCCAATCGGTTTTTTTCTTATCAATGGAAATACTAATTACCTCAAAACCTTCAGAAGCGTACTGTGCATAAAGTTTTTTGATATTAGGAATTTCCTTGCGGCACGGATTACACCACGATGCCCAAAAGTCAATCAGGATGTATTTCTTTCCTTGGCAGAGTTCTTGGAGAGTGATTTCTTTTCCCGATGCATCTTTTACCATAAATTCAGGCATCTTATCACCAATTTTACCAGTCGGGTAAAGTTCGTCTTTCACCAGTTTTCCATAATAAGAGGCTTGTGCGGCAGGTGAGAGTTCTTCGTACCACGAGCGCATGCCTTCGTTCATGTAAGAAGTGAGCGAAATCATCAGCAACGGTCCCCAGTAAGTGTCCTTGTTTTCCATTACCGTTTGGCGATAAACAGAATCTACGGTTTGGAAGAAACGCATTTCATCTTCTGCCATTTGCTTACCGGCCTCGCTTGCACGCAACTCTGCCACTTTTGCCTGGTCTTTTGCCTGATAGGCTTCTTGTATAGCATCGAGGAGAGCTTTATGTTCTTGCTGGTTGGCATTGAATAGAGAATCCATACGACCGCGTACCGCCATCAGCGAATCGTAACGGGCTGTCAGGGGAGACCCACTTACGGATAACTTGTCGAGACTATACGAGGGAGTTCCATTCACATCTTCCGATACAACCGCACCTTTGATTTCGATAGCTGTATTTTCCAGCATCAGGCGGCGCGAGCCGTAGGCGTCTTTTACGGTAAGTAATACGGCGCGGGGTTCTTCCATTTTCCCGATAAAGGTGAATTTGCCTCCGATTGCCAGAGTGTCGGCTATCGGGTCACTTTTTTCGTGACATACTGGCATGAGTTGCACGTAGGCACTGTCTGGAAGTCCTTCAATCGTTCCACTTATCAGATAACCGTCTTTAGGGGCTTGGGATGTACAAGCTGCCGTAAGGGTTCCCAGCAGCAAGATTTGCATTAAGTTTGTTACTTTCATACTTGTTGTTTTATGTATTTTTATTTAGACACGTTTTGTTGAATGCTTCCGTTTCCGGGATTGTTAATAGCACCTGCCGGGAAAGGCATTGTCCACAGATGAGAATCCGGACGAAGCGTATAAGTTTCACCTTCGTAGGTTTTCGTCATGGTGCGTGCATACGTACCTTCTTGGTTGAAGCGGCGTGCATCGGCAAAGGGTACAATGGAGAATATCAGTTCATTGTCTTTGGTACGGCGAATCAGTTCGATAGCTTCGGTTAATGTCGAGGCAGTCAGCGGCTGGTATACTTCGGGACGGATACGGGTTTGGCGCACAGCGTTCAGGGTGTTCATCGCTTCTGTGAAATCTCCTCCTTGTGCCAGACGTGCCTGGCATTCTGCCTTGATAAGATAAACTTCTGTAGTGGTCAGTCCTCCCCAGTTGAAATAACCGTTTCCTACTCCACGGTAGTACGTGTCTTGGTTTTGCGAATAAAGTTTCCAACGGGATAAGAAACGTGCATCTCCCTCTTCAAAACGTTCGGCACGCTCTACCGGTATATTGAGTTCATTGGTCGTGTAGTTTGGCGAACCGTTTCCGCAACGGAAATAATAGTTCTCCACATACGAGTAATCGGTAGGTGTGGGTAGTCCGGTATAGTCTTCCGGATTCTCAATCGTGAAACGATGTTCATCGTAATAAGCGTTCCAGTCGTAAAGCTGGTCATTTTGTCCAAGAGCTAAGTTGGCATAGCTTAATGCTTCGCTGTAATTCTGCATCTGCAAATATACACGTGCCAGCAGGGCGTATGCGGCGCCCAGATTGGGATGAAGCACGGTCATCGATTGTTCGGGCAATCCACCGTCAATTGCTTCCTGCACTCCTTGGATGATGAAGTCGTATATAGCTTGTATGGTCACTTGCTGCGAAGGAGCATTGATATTGGCACTTGTGATGAGGGGTACGCTCAGCTTTTCGCCGGCGGTTGCCGCATCATACGTATCGGCATAATAGTTTGCCAATACGAAATAACAAAGGGAACGGATAACTTTGGCATAAGCGATGACTTCGGCACGTTCGGCATCAGTGGCTTCGGTGGCAGAAGGCACGTTTTCTACAATCAGGTTGCACGAAGAGATAGCAGCATAAAGCTGATAATATGTACTTTCATCGGCATTGTTCAACAAGATACGATCAGCAGTCTCATCCCACATATAGTTAGCACGGGTCAGGGTGGGACTATTCAGGTTAGAGACCGTTACGTAATAGTCATTCAGCAAATAAAGGGCATTGCTGATGGAAGTCTGTCCGATAGCATACTCATCACGCAACAGAGCTTCATAATCGGCAAGAGTAGACGGAATTTTATTGCCTTTTGGCACAATATCCAGATAATCGTTGCAGGAGCTGAAAACCAGCCCGCATACAAGCATATAGATGTAAATGACGTGTTTCATAAATCTGTAATCATTTTAGTTAAAAGTTCAGGTAAATACCACAGAGGTAATTCGGCTTGGCATAGCCACCCAGTAAGTATTTGGCATCATCACTTTTGGCTACGGTAAACGCGTTTTCCATACCTATCATGATGCGTGCGTTCTTCACATACAATTTGTCGCATACACTGCTTGGCAGACGATAAGTCAGCGAAAGGTTCTTCATCCTCCAATTGCTGGCATCAATAACGTTAACCGAAGAACGGGCGTACATATTATAGTAATTGTAATTGTAAAGAGTACTTTCCGAAGAGATATAACGTGGCACATCCGTATGTGCTTCGTCACCGGGTTGTTGCCAGCGGTCAGCAATGCGCTTGCTTACGGGACCCATACCGGAGAGATAAGCCACATTGGTATTGCGCATCTTATGTCCTCCCTCGAAAAGGAACTGTGCAGCCAATTCCCAGTTGCGCCAACGCAATGTAGTATTGATAGCACCACTGTAAACAGGTACTGTGGTTCCCAAATAAATGAGATCTTCTATTTCAGTCGGTTCCATATCAGTAAACAGGTTTCCCTCTGCATCATATACTTGCGGAGTACCGGTAGCGCTCAATCCCGCCCATTGATATCCATAAATGGCATTGTAAGGATTCCCCACACGCGGATAAGCAGAAGGATAATCAATAACCAAGTAAGAAACAGGTGCTTCTACGTTGACGTATGTCACTTTATTCTTGTTGTATCCCAATACGCCGCCGATGTCCCATGTCCAATCTCGCGTGCTGATAGCGGTGCCTGAAAGCGAAAGTTCGAATCCTTGGTTGGTCATCTTACCGTTGTTAATGGTATAGGTGCTATACCCCCAACCTTCGGTAGGCACACCGTTTGTATTGGCAAGCAAATCGGAACCTTTCTTATTGTAATATTCGATAGAACCGTTCAGACGGTTTTTCAAAAGAGAAAAATCAATACCGATATTGGTAGTGGTTGTTTTTTCCCAACGCAAATCAGGATTAGGGCGACTTTGTATGGTTCCGGAAATTCCGCCCACATGCATATTATTGTTATAATAAGCAGTCATATAAGGAGCCGAATCTTTGGCGATATTACCCCCGATACCATAACTGAAGCGTAATTTAAGCATGTTTATCCAATCAATATCGTGCATGAATTTCTCACGGTTGACATTCCACGCCGCACCGACTGACCAGATGGGACGCTTTTGATATTTCGAACCAGTTGCAAACAGATTTGTTTTATCCCAACGGATGCTGCCGGTCACGGTATATTTTCCGTCGTACGTATATGCCGCATTACCATAAAATGACACATAACGGTTGGTCAGTTCATTGATGTATGCTACATTCCCAGTTCCGAAACTGCCCCATCCCCAAATGCTTCCCATGGTGCTGAGCGCAGCTTGGTCGATGAGTGAATACGTCAGCAGGTCGGGGTCGTAATTATATAAGGTACGGTTGTCGAAGTTATTCTTGTTTTCGCGCGTCTCGGTTCCGAAAAGTGCCGTTACCTCATGTATGCCGCCGAATGTCTTGTCGAAATCCAGCTGCTGGCGGAAGTTATAGGCATGGGTTACATTTCCCGAGGTAAAGAAGATATTGCCGTAAGGGATATTGAACGTAGCCGTACCATCACCGTTTGCCGAGGCGTATGTATTAATGGTATTACGCACATCATACGATTCCTTATTCTGGAGTTGTTCGGTCGTGTAGTTCGCATATTCATACTGAAACGAAGCCGTATATTTCAGCCAATCGGTGAACTTAAAACTCAGGCGAGCGAAAGTACGATTGCTGAAATTACGATGGTCTGTCAGATTCATTCCAGTTTCGTCCAATGGCGTAATATCGAGGTTATACAGCCCGTTGGAAACCAGCGTACTCATTTGTGATGCGTTGTAACGGTCTTCCTGCCGGTTGGTATACCGCGTACCGTCATCGTTCATCAATCCATCGTAAGGCATATACGTATATCCTGGCGAGAAAAGACTGTAACTTTGCGTTGTACCGCTTCCGTAATTGAGGTAAGTGCCTACCTCCAAGGTCAGCCATCGGGTAATTTGGGTCGAGTTCTGCAGGTTGATACCAATGGAGCGGTTATCCGAAAACTTGTCGCTCATCTGTTGTCCCTGATAGCTGACCGAAGCATTGAATGTGTTTCGTTCGCTTCCTTTACCGATGCTCAGGTTGTATTGTTGCGTAAAAGGATTGCGCATGCCGTAGCGTTCTATATCATCGTAATAACGATAACCGCGCGATGCCAGTGATGTCAGGCGCGCGTTCATATCGGCTTCGGACAGTGTTCCGGCATAATACCCTAACAGGGCGCGGATTCCTTGCGATGTGTAGGTATTGTCATCCAACAGGCTTTGCGCATAAGCAGAAGCCCCTTCTCCCTGCAAATTAGGATTCTGTGCTGCCCATTCTCTTTCCAGTCCTATCATAGTGGCAGCATCAGCAAGATACTTGTCGGCATAGGTAGAATAAGGCTGTACGGTAAGTGTGGCAGAGAATGAAATGTTGAGCTGGTCTTTCTTGGCACGCTTGGTAGTAATAACCACAACGCCGTTTGCCGCACGTGCTCCGTAAATGGAAGTGGCGGCTGCATCCTTCAGTACGGTAATACTTTCAATGTCTTCAGGATTCATGTCGGGCACGCTTTCTATCCAGTTGCCGTAACCATCATTGGTAGTCTTCTCTACAGGGAAACCATCGATGACATACAAAGGAGTAGTCAGTCCGTTCATGGAAGTGACTCCACGGATTTGCCCGTCGCTGAATCCGGCCACCCGTCCTTCCAGCATCGAACTGATGTCCGGTATGCGTTGGGTTTCCAGCTGATCGGCATTTACTTTCGAGAAAGCTCCTGTTGCCCGCTCCTTCGAAATGGTCTGATAACCAGTCACTACCACTTCGTCCAGCAGTTCGGTAGCAGGCTGGAGGTGAATGGCATAATCAACTGCTGCCGTCAGGCGAACCCGCTGGGTTTCGTAGCCTACAAAGGAAACCTCGATTTCTTGTGTTGATTTGGGAAGTGTCAGACTGAAATGACCGTTCATGTCTGTGATGATGCCGGCAATGGAATTGCCTTCTGCCTCAACTACCTGTTTAACGTATGCCGCAGGAAGCGGTTCGTTATTTTCATCGGTCACGATACCGTGAATGGTACGGTTATACGCACCTTGTGCCATTCCTTCAAGAGTGAGCAGCCAAATAGCTGCCAAAGTCAGGAAGAAACGGTAGCGATAAAATGTCGTTCGTCTCATACTTTCTTGTGTTATTTAAAGGTGTTTCATTCGCTAAAATTGTTGCAATATTACAAAATTGTTTTAATATATGAAAGCAAATCCTGAAAATATTGTAACGGAATGCCACTAGAGCATCTAGAATACGTCAACCGGATATTTCTTGAATCTCCCTTTAAACATTACCAACCATCCAGTGGTTCGGCATGAAACGAATATTTCCCACTATTTCCGATAAAGAGCATGAATCAGGGAAAGCACCCATAACAATATGCCGAGTTTGTAATGCCACAATCCTATGGAAGAGCCTGGTCCTTCCACATAAGCTACCAGCAAGATGCCCGTAACTGCCACAATCAAAAAGGCTATGGACAGGAAAAAGGTTATCAGGCGTTTGCACGTAACTCTCTTTGAAACAAGAGTTTTATACCAATGCTTATGCCGCCTCACATGAGGCATTACCGATAAGAGCCAGATGAAAGATGCCACCACATGGGCTACTCCCCAATTGTGCCACGTTTCATGACTGGTACCATGCCCGGCAATGTGCAGCCCGATGCCCGTAACGGCAGATGCCACGAATGCTAATGGCAACAACCGCTCTATGCGGAATGCCATCCCCATATTCATCGTACAAGAAACCGATGCATCCGGTTTGAAGAAAACACCTTGAAGACAGGTCTTTATACATTTATTACATCCGATACAGGCGTCTGCGTTTTCGAATATCACATGCCTGTGCCCTAAGAAACCCTTACTGTCCAACTCTTCAGATGCACATCAATTCCTACATAAATATTTTGTCCTTCAAAATTTAATGTGTTACTTTGTTTACGCATAAAGTCATGGGGGTATTAAGTTATTTCTTTCATTTACAAATTTAATAATTCTCTTGGCTTTATGCTATTTTGCCAGCACATTACAAACATAGGAACTAATATTCTATCAGGTTCTTATACTTTATGCAGCATCAGAAATGTGCTGCGGCAGACACACATATAGGTCCATCCGCTGTAAGATTAATAATCTTCAGGCTGCAAGATTATTAATCTTACAAGCGGAAGATTATTAATCTTACACCAGACGAAGTTATCTGCGCTGGGAGAAGAAGATAATAACAACCTTTTAAGAAACTATTTTGAATTTCTCCAAAAAGCTTCTTAGTCTTTGTCGGCTCCCAGATAAAAGCCTATATTCGTCTGCTGATTATATCCCATATTCTGCATTGTTTGCGACATGTCATAAGTATGGTCATTGGTTAATGCAGTAAAACGGTAACTTGTCGGATAATTGGTAGAAAAAATACGGATTGAAGTATTGTCTTCTGAAGGCAAAATCACTTCTTCACGCCAGTCACCTACCATATCCCCATAATAACAGGGATTATATTTTGTTCCATGATTCCCTTGATTTGTTCCATATCCCGTATTGAAATTGACAAGCCGGTTTTTGTTGGTCATCGGATTTGCTTTTGCGCTTACAATTAAAGCCCGGTCGTACAATTCACGGGTAAGTTCTCCACTCCACCATATTGCTACATTATACATGGAACCTCCGCCAATGCCTGTAGGAATAGACACACCTTCAAGAGGAACATTACCCGAACTTGCACAATTATAAACGCCGGTATTCAAGCTGGACCAATATTCAAAGTTTGGACTATCCGGATCAATATCTGCCACAATGGAACGTCCAACATCGCCGCTGGGACCAGCTCCATGCCCTGAAATCAGATTGCCATTACGTGCATCCAGTATCTGACAACCATATCCCAATCCTTGATTGCTATAAGTATCTTCCTCTTCAAAAGATGCTTGTACCTGTAATCCCTGACGGTCTTTGATAAATTTGCCGACACTCAGAATATCGCCATGTCCGTTGCCTGTACACCATAATTCACCTCCATCGTCATCTATGGCTGCCGAACCGTAAAGTATTTCGTCTTTTCCGTCTTCATCCAAATCGGCTACACGGAAAGCATGCGCCCCCATTGCCAACCATTTTTCCGCATGTCCATCAGCTGTATCAAATTGCCAACGAGCAACCAATTCATTATCTTTAAAATCTAAAGCCCATACCTGCCAGTTCAGGTAAATACCTCTTGTAATGATTAAGGAAGGATTGCTTGTACGCGTTCCTGTTATCTCGTCAGGTATTCCATCCAGATAAGCGGCTCCAATAAAGAAACGGTCCATCCGATTACCGTAGTCATCCCCCCAGTATTCTTGCCAATATTGGGCACGGGAAGCTTTCGAACCTGTTCCACCGCGAGGAATATTATCCGTACGGCAAATTTCGCGACCGTCATATCCGCGACATAAAGAAATATATTCGGGTCCTTCGAGGATAAGTCCTAAAAGTGTCGGCAAGGCACTGCCTGAATACCAACCGACTTCATCATAGTGGATACGGTAATCATGTACCGTTCCATCTTCATTGGTTATTGTCTTTCCATCCCCGAAAGTTGTTCCCTCTGATGAACGAAAAGCAATTTCACACAATCCGTCGCCATCAAAATCATATAAAATAAATGAAGTATAATGAGAACCTGAGCGTATGTTAATACCTAAATCGATACGCCACAAAAAAGTTCCGTCCAACTTATATGCTTCCAGCAAAGTTGTTCCCCCATACCAGCCTCCTTGGTTGGCACCATCATACGGTTCACGTTTTATCACGATTTCCGGCCATCCGTCACCGTCAAGTTCACCGACTTGTACATCATCGGGTTGATAATCTACTGAGGCATTCGGAACATTCATATCCAATTTGATTTCACGATAAAACGTCTGAGCCATTTGGGAAGTGAAAGTAGTTTCACATAAAGTTTCGTCCTCTCCGGTAAGAGTCACGCGATAATGGTTTTCCTTTGTCGGGTCAACATCTTCATCAATCCAGCATGAAGAGTCGGTTATAGGTTCGCTGTTCAGCTTCTCTTCTGCATTATTTGCAGTTGATTTATATATATCAAAAGCTGTACCTGCAGGATCTGTAGGAAGCATACGCCAGCTCACTAAAGCACCATGTATACCGGTCGTTGAGTTGGCATCTTCGTCAGGAGCAGGATCATAGCTGACCCACATCAGTCTGTCGCCAGTAATTATATCAGTAGGAAGAGAAGGAAGTTCTGTCACAGAATTGTCTAGAGGTAAATTGTCCGAACAAGCAAAAACAGTTCCAAGGCAAGCCAGTCCAATCAAGTAATTGAGTTTATTCATGTTATAAGGTTTAGTAGGTTTGTGAGTAAAAAAATGCGCCCGAAGCTTCACACAATCACTTGCTCCTGCCTCGCGCGACTTTGAAAATTAATCTAACTTTTGTATCCATAAACCCGGTTATGGAAGCATGAAATCTTCCAGTGCGGTTTTATATTCAAGTGTAACGGTGCCTGTCTGTGTACGCACATTCAGACAGACATCGATGGTATCGTCATCTGTCAGTCCTGTCTGGATAAAACGGGAATAGACTTCATCGGGCATACGCAGGCTGATAAGCGATGAGGTTGTATTCCATGCATTGGGTGCATTGTTATCAAAATACAGATTGAATGTAGCTTTTTTTCCTGTTGTGTCTATATCACGGTTGCCATCATAATAAAGCAGGAAAGAAACCGCACTATAAGGGTCAAAATAGAAGGTAGGAACTACATTCATGTAACCGTTTTGTATATAATACTGTCCTTCGGTCTGGTTGACGCTTTGCACAGCCCTATTCTTAAGAGCAATAGAATCTTGCCCGAATATCTGGTAGTCTTCGCTCAACGTATCGACACAGGATATGTAGGTAGGAATCTCTGCAGCCTCACTCAATACAATGTCATACGTGTGTCCGGATTCCAAATCCGATACATTTGTAAGGCTTTCATCTGATGTATCAAAACTGACTACAGCCCGTCTGACTTCTTTCAGCCACGAGATTTGTGACAAATTGGAAGGAACCAATACCGCATCAAAGTCAGTATACAGCCGATAGCCTTCCAGTTCGTTACCACTTACCGTTACAGCCATGTTGTTGAAAGTAACACTTTGCCGGTTGTCATCGTTGTCCAGACACGATACAAGCGTCACAACCGACAGGCACACAACAGACAAACGAAAAATGTTGAATAATCTGTTCATTTTATGTAGATAAATTAATAGCATGTACCGCAGAGGCATATTGCCTGAAAGTCAATATCTTTCTTGTCAGGTATATGCTCCTGCGGTATTTCTGTTTTTACCAACCTTCGTTTTGGGTCAGGTTAGGATTCTTCATGATTTCAGTCTGCGGAATGGGGAAGAAATACATTTTATCATCCCAAGTACGGCTCACTTCATTACGCGTGTAAGTGATGGTTCCGTCCGCATTCTGGGTAAGCTTCATTTCAGTAATGCTCTTCAGCTTATCCCCTTCTTTCCAACGGCGCAGGTCATAGAAACGATGTCCTTCGAAAGCCAGTTCTACCATACGTTCGTTCTGGTATTTCGCCCAGAAAGCATCGTTGCTCATGCCGGTAGGGAATTCCGGCATATTGACATCCGAACGCGTACGGGTAACACTTGCTGCTTCACGTGCCGACATCGGGAACTCAGCCGAAGTTGCATCGGCAGAACCCAAATAGCGGAATACCGCTTCGGCATAGTTCAGGTAAAACTCACCCAGACGGAACGTAATCCACGTATGACGCGAACTTTTAACCGTACTATTTGCACGTAAATCGACTGCCGGGTCAAGATACTTTTTCAGGTAATAGCCTGTAGGAGTAGCTCCTGAAATAGGTTCGCCATTAGTACCACCGTAGAAAGTCTGTATCGGTGCTGTATTATAAGAGGGCCATCCTGTATCGCCGTTCTTTACCACGGTCATGGAAAAACGCGGGTCACGTCCTTCGTATGGGTTTTCCGGATCATATCCGCTGCCGGCTTCATTGATACCTAAACCAGTTGCCTGCATTTCGTACGCATCTACCAGATTTTGTGAAGGACAGTTGCCCGAACCTCCACCGGTAATACCAATAGGATAATTGTATTCTTCAAGCACGCTGGAAGCACCGGAAGCATCCTTCGAGTTGACATAGCGGCGCATGAAAATCATTTCACTATTCTGCCAGTTGGTCGTCCCCCACAAGGCAGCGTATGTACCTAATTTGAAATCTCCTGCCACACAAGCGTCAATCAGTTCCTTGTTTGCCTGTGCAGCTTTATGCCACAATTCCTGGTCGTTGCTTTCATTGAATAAAGGACTTGCCGCATAAAGAGCTGCACGTGCCTTCAGTGCCAATGCCGCATAACTGGTCAAACGGCCACTTTCTGCTGGAGAAATACCCAACAAGCCCAAGTCGGTATAATCTTCAGGCAATAAAGTCGCAAGTTCGGCACATTCTTCTTCGATAAAGCTGAACACTTCCTGTGCCGGTGTACGGGTCAAGCTGTTCACATTGTCTACTGTCACCATTTCGGTAAAGAAAGGAACGGCACCGTAGCAACGGATCAGATTGAAGTAGAAGTAAGCCCGTAACAACCGTACTTCATAGAATGAATTGTTATAACGGAACATACGCGCTTCATAATCATCATTTTGTTTGAGTTCGTCAAATGTCAATCCCTGAAATTCCTGCAGGTATTGATTACATTCTTGAATGGCACGATAGCTTGTAGTCCATGTGTTCGAAAGTGGGTTGGAAGGACTCCAAGAACCATTGGTAAAGTCACACACATCGCCACTGGTATAGGCATACTCGGCTTCATCACATGCCGAAGCCAGCATACCGCCTCCATACACTTGTCCGAAATCGTAGTCAAGCTCATTATAAATATTGGTCACCAAGCCAATCACTTCATCATAGCTTTGTGCCAAATAGTCTTTTTCGTAATTGGCGTATTCGTGGTAGTCCATGTTACAAGCACTCAGCAATGCCACACACGCTGCGCCTCCTATGATATTTTTGATTCTCATATTTTTTCCTTTTTATAAATTAGAAACCGATTGACAAACCAATCACGGCACTACGCGTCAACGGTGCAGTGGCTCCGTATGCTTCCGGATCGGCAATCTTGATTTTATCAAAGCAGAGCAAGTCGATTCCCCGTACATAGAGTTTGGCTTTGCTCAATACATGGGTCTTCTTCATCCACTTTTCCGGGAAATTATAATACAGTTCTACCGAACGCAGCTTCAGGAACGAACGGTCTTCCAGCCATACGGTATTGGTCTGGTAGTTGTTAGCATTGCTTTCTGAGCTTAGACGCGGATACAAAGCATCCGGATTCTCCGGTGTCCAACGGTTTTCGTATGCATGTTCAGAAATCGTTGTGTTATTGATTAACGGCCAGTACAAGCTGGTAGTATTCAATACAGCCGAATAACGTCCTGTTCCTTGGAACATGGCATCGAAGCCCAATCCTTTCCATTCAGCTCCCAAGTGGAACGAATAGTAGATTTCGGGCGCAGTGGTGCTGTAACCGATAGCTACTTTATCGTTATCATCAATAATGCCATCATTGTTCACATCTTTATACTTGATGTCACCCGGACGCAGAGTTGTACCGAAATTCTGTGCCGGACTGTTGGCGATATCTGCCTCATCCTTAAAGAAACCGATGGCCTGCAAACCGTAAGTCTGCTTTACCGGATTGCCGGTCTGAATCAGGTTGTCATACAATCGCGGTTCTTCCAGTTGCTCGATAATCTTGTTCTTTGCCAACATAAAGTTACCGCCGATATTGAACTTGAAGTCACCGACCTTCTTCGTATAATTGGCACCGATTTCTACCCCCCAACTATCTACGATACCCCCGTTTTCATACGGAGCGGTAAAGCCCAATACCGATGAATACTTACCGCTGGAACTTACCCAAATATCTGAACGGCGTTCGTAATACGTATCGAATGTCAGGTCAAGCCCCTTGAACAGGCTGGCATCGAAACCAAAGTTATACTTATACGCTTTTTCATGCGTAGAGTTCAGCGAAGCCAGACGTCCTAACACCCAACTGGTTGTACCTTGCGAGTAGTTGGTATCGAACGGATAGAAACTACCACCCCCATAAGTCTGTTCCCAGTAATTGGTTACATCTGAACCGTCTTCTTGCGGCAGACGGTCGGCATTGATGATACCAAATGATGCACGTACTTTCAGAAAATCAATCCAGGATTGGTTTTGCATGAAATTTTCTTTTGAGACAACCCATGCCGCACCGACAGTAGGAGAAAAAGCCCACTTGTGTCCCGGAGCCAGTTTGTTCGAAGCAGAGCCTACCAAAGTCAAATCAAAGAAATAACGGTCTTTCAATCCGTAATGTGTATACCAAGATACGTTCTGGCGATACCAAGTCTGGTCTATACCTTTCGTATTACGGTATTCGTAATCCCAACGCAATTGGCTGTAGATTTTGTTCGCTTCGTTAATAGTCTTATTATAATATAAGGTACCGGCAAAATTAAATACTCGTGTAAAGGCTGTAATTTTCGAGCCTTCACCCAGTGCACTTTCTTTACCATCGGTATAACGGGTCAGCTCGCCCGGTTCACCGTCTACCCACGAAGAAACTGCATCACTTCCATAAATGAATGTTTTCGAATAGTCTTCGTAATACAAAGCATAATTGTCATAACCCAACATCAAGCTGGCACCCAATCCCGGTGTGATAGCAGATAAATCCTGGTCTAAAGTCATATCGGCATACAAGGTACGTTCGTGGAATTTGGTGTATCCTGCATCCTGTGATACGGCAACCGGGTTCATTGTGCCTGCCCATGTAGAGCTACCACCCCAAGTTCCGTCTTCTAATTGTCCCGGATAAGCAGCCGAAGGAAGTTTATAAATCATACTGCCCCAAAGGTCGGCACTGGTATTACTACTCGTATTACCACCCGGCGCACGGGTTTCCGACAAAACACCTACCAAATTCAGTTTCAGTTTGGTACTCGAAGTCAAATCAATATCCAGATTTGTACGCAAGTTGGCACGCGAATATTCGTCTTGTGTAGAATAACCATCGTTCATATACGGATTGGCTATAAAACCTTTATTGGTAGTCAGATTTCCCATAGCGTAGTAACGAAAACGTTCGGACCCACCTCGGAAACTGATATTGTAAATGTTAGTAGAAGCCACATCGCGGAATGTTTCACCTATCCAATCCACATTCGGATACAGATAGGGATACTTTCCTGAACGGAAAGCATTCAATTCGTCTGCCGAATAACGGGCAGAAAGTCCGTCATTTGCCAGCGCCTCGTTGATGGCATTGGCGTATGTATAACTGTCGGCAAACTTTGGCCGGCGTGCTTGCCATTCGAATCCATGGTCGTACGAGAATTTCACTTCACGCGTATTGTATTGTCCTCGCTTGGTGGTGATATTGACTACACCGTTAATGCCTTTGTAACCATAAATAGCCACGGCAGAAGCGTCTTTCAATACTGTTACCGATTCTACTTCTTCAGGAGTAATATCGGTAATGTCACGCTCGATGCCATCTACCAATACCAACGGAGTAGTAGACGAAAGTGTCTGCAAGCCACGTACAAAGAAAGTTGGTTCATAATTGGCGTATGTACCTGTCCCTTGCAACGTCATCAGACCTGTACCGTAACCAAAAAGTGAATTTCCAATATTTTTGGCACTCCGTTTGTTAAACTCTTCATTGTAAACAGTAGAGACCGATGACGTGGATTCCTCCAGACGCTGTGCGGTACGATAGCCGATCTCTACCACTTGGTCAGCATATTTTTCCGGTTTCCCCGGCGAAGCGATGCTGTCTGTTGTTTCCTGCGCGTAGCCCGGCATTGTGCAAAGGGCAAACAGTGCAGCAGGTATGATTAGTTTATCTTTTCTTATCATAAGTCGAATTACTTTTTAATAATTGTGTTTCGCATTACCATCCTGGGTTTTGAATCAAGCCATACCCTTTGTTCACTTCTGTCAACGGGAAAGGTGATAAATACCATTTTGCATCAAAACCATTTGTCCACCAGTAACGTACCGGATTGGATAATTCATACTTCTCATATTCAAAATGTGTAGGATAAGGTTGTGTTTTATCACCATTATACCATCCTTCTCCGGCAAATTCACCCGTACGGGAAATACGCAAGCCATGCAATTGTTTTTCGAAAATATCCGCACGTTTATAACGAATCAAATCAAAGAAACGGGTGTCTTCCATACCCAGTTCGCAAGCACGTTCGCGGAGGATTTCTTCCAACAAGGCATCTTTATTGCCAGTCAGGTTCTTATCCGGATTGCATTCTGCCAGTCCTTTCATTCCCACACGGGCACGTACAATGTCTACTTGTGCTATGGCATCTGCCAAACGATTGTTCTGGCACAATGCTTCTGCATATGTCAAATACATGTCAGACAGGCGTAAAACGACCCATTGTGTATAATGACGAAGCATATCCGGTCCCATCAGATATTTTATCGGTGCATATCCCGTAGCAAAAGAACCGGTTTGATTATCTGGCTCTTGTTGCGCATCGTAACCGCCAACCCAAGCCTCGAAACTACGTCCCGACATATTGCCGGTCGTCCAGTCAAGCGCAGTAGGCTGCCCGTTTACAATGGCTTCTTCATACAAACGTGGGTCACGTGTCAGGACGATGTTACTTTTTCCATCTTCACCTCCATTCGGAGAACCGGTCATGAACATCTCGTCCAAACGCCCTTCTGCAGCGGTCTTGTCCCAATCAAAGGGTGTACCGTCTGCCCATGGGAACATTTCCACATACTCTTGTGTAGGAGTATATCCACGGCGAATCCCATTTCGGCTTGCATCGGTTGTACCAAGTGGATCACCCCACTGATGCCAAATATAATTACCCGACTTAAAGGCATCATACCCAAACTGTCTGGTACTCATAAGTATCTCAGGACTATCCAATTCCGCATAAGAAGTACGATAAGCCAAGCGGTAGTCCTCCGGACGAGTTCCTTTAGACTGTACCAACGAATACCCTCCATTAGCGTTCAGTTCATTGAAAAACTCTTCACAAGCTTGCAGGCACTGTGTCCACAGTTCAGCCTTATAGCCGCCATACCAAACCAAGTGTTGTGCTTCTGCTTCCGAAGAACCGCCAGCATATGCTACATCATCATTAAAAAGCGGAGAAGCAGCAAATTGCAGGATACGACATTTCAATGCCATTGCAGCTGCGCGATTCCAACGACCGGCATTAGTTTGTGGATTATCTACTGTCCAAGGCAACACTTCTTTCGCTTCATCAAGCAATTTAATCATAAAATTAACGGTTTCTTCTACCGTTGCACGAGGCAAATCATAGCTGGCATCCGTACCGCTAAAAGAATGGTCAATAATAGGCAGACCTCCATAATGACGGAACGTATCAAAATAACGCGAAGCGATGATACACTTTGCCTGTGCTACAATGGATGCCTTTTCAGATTCTTCCATTCCAGGCACACGGTCGATGTTTTCTATGATTAAATAACCATAACGAACAGCTTGCCATACGCGGTTTTTCAAATAATCCCATTTATCTGAACGCTGACCATAATTTGACGTATGCGTTCCATAATAATAGCTGTTTACAATACCACTTGACAAATAAGTATAAATATAACAGTCCGTCAATGCTTCAGGCTTACCGACATAAGGATTGGAAGATTCACAAGGATAAGCATCGCTCGATGAATTACGGAACGGAAGACCATAATACTGAAAGGTATATAATGTATTCAAAAATTGTCTCACGTATTCCGGGCTATTGAATACTGTATCGCTGGTCACATCACCACCTGGTGCTTTCTCCAAGAAAGCACTTCCGAACTTGATATCATCCACACATGATGTGGAGACAACTGAAGTCAGAGTCAGTCCTGCGGCAACAGCGAAAAACCATTTATGTTGTTTCTTCATGATTTTATCTTTTTATTAAGGGTTAAAAACCAAGTTTCAAGCTCAGCGAAAAAGTACGAGTTAACGGATAAGTCGGCTGGTTGCTGGCTCTTGATTCCGGGTCACCCCACTTATACGGAGTAAAGGTCAGCAGGTTGTATCCGCTGAATGCCAGTTGGCAAGTGCTCAGCTTTAGCCGTTCCATCAAAGGGAAATGGAAATTATAAGCAATCTGCAGGTTCTTCAGACGCAGATATTTGGCATCCTTTTCCCATAGATTTGAATCCTGATAGTTGTTCGAATCACCATTATCGAAAGTAGCACGCGGATATTCGGCATCCGGATCCGGGTTTGCCGTTGTCCATGTATTTTCTACTTGAGCTACCAACAAACCTCCCTGATTGGCATTGTTGCGGTCGGTAAACGGCTTACGGAAAATACTTGAGATGCTGCGGCTTACGTTCCAGGCACCCGTCCATTGCATGGAGAAATCAAAGTTCTTCCAGCTAAATCCGAGATTTAGACCTGCCATGTATTCGGGGTCATCGGTATAGCCTAAATCACGCGTCTTGTCATCAGGGGTAATCGCACCATCCCCATCCAAGTCTACATATACACAGTCACCATTCTTCAACTCTACCAATTGGGTCGGCATTTCTGTTCCAAACACTTCCCGGTAATGAGCCGGAGTGGTATTCTCATCGTAGTATTCGAAGAATTGGTATTGCAAGCGCGAACCGATACGGTGTCCTTTTGAATATTGATATTCTTGGTTCAACGGAGCTTCCTTGCGTTCAATAATCTTGTTTTGATTGTACATCAGGTTCAAGTTGACAAAATAACGGAAATCATCGCCAATGCGGTCATTCCATTTTAAAGAAATTTCCCAACCCCAGCTGTCTACTTTACCAAGATTTGCCATCGGCAAAGTGAAACCCAATACCGAAGGAGCCGTACCGTCGCTCAGCAAGATATTGGTTCGTTTCTCCTTATAATAATCGAAACTACCTTGCAAACGGTCGTTTAAGAAATACATATCTACACCATAGTTCTGTTTCAACGATTTTTCCCAAGTTACATCAGGATTATTTTTGGCTGCCTCATACGCACCTGGACTTACTGTTGCATTATTAATACCAAAAAGATAACTATAACCACCATTTAAATTCGATGCTGTTGTATTATTTACGTAATATGGGTCGGCTGTGTACATGAAACGGCTACCACCAATCTTATCGTTACCTACCAGACCAATGGTGTATCTCAGTTTCATAAAACCGATAAACGGTTTGATGGGTTTCCAGAACTTTTCTTCACTGACGACCCATCCGAAAGAACCTGCCGGGAAAGTACCGAAACGTTTGTCTGGAGCAAAGTTTTCCGAACCGTTGTAACCGATATTGAACTCAGCCATATAACGGCTTTTCCAGTCATAGGTAGCACGTCCTACCAAACCTACATAGCCTTGTGGAATAGATGAGAACTCAGTCGGATAATATGTCTTCGATTGGTTGTACAGTGCCAAAGCTGTCACGTGGTGATTACCAAACGTACGGTCATAATTGAAAGCAGCTTCCATATACCAGTTACGTGACTTCGCAGGGTCGACATCTTGGTATTTCAATTGCGAATTTGTACCGCTTTTCTTATATACAATGGTACCATCGTCTTGCAAAACCGGTGTATAAGTTGCTATACTTGCCGTAGCGCGTGTATACGATGTAAAACCACTGTTGTAAGAACCTTTGACACGGAAGCTTAATCCTTTGGTAATGAAATCCAGTTTTTGGCTTAATTGCAAATCGGCATTCAATGTATTGTTGCTGGTCTGCATAAAACCTGCGCCATAATATGCCATACCTGTACCTCCGGTAAACGGCAATCCATATTCGGTGGTAGTATATACCAACTTGTCATCTACCAGTCCCGGACTGGAGAACGGAGTTGCATAATACATCTCCAATAGCATACCGGCACTTCCTTGTCCCGTATAAGGTTTCCAGGCGTTGTTTACGTTTCCGGCAATATTCATTGATACGGTGGTTGTCTTGGTTACATCGATATCCAGATTCGAACGGTAGTTGAAACGTTTGTACTGATACGAAAGGTCGTAAGGCAAATCAAAACCGTTAAACAGACCTCCTTGTGTATAGGCACCTGCTGATACGAAATAACGGATACGGTCGGTACCTCCCGAAATATTTACATTATGCTGGGTCTGCAACGTCATGTCCTTCAAACAGTAATCTACCCAGTTTGTGTTCGGGAAGCGGATCGGATCACTTCCTGTACGGAATTTCTCGATTACATCCGGTTGGAACATCAGTTGGTCTTCTGTATATTCGGGATGGTCATTCAGCTGCATCTGATTATAAAAGGTAGCATACTGGTATGAATTAGCCAACTCAAGTGTCTTAGTCGGCGCAATGATACTTGCCGAGGTAGAGAATGAAATCTTCGCTTTTCCTTCTTTACCACGTTTGGTAGTAATCAATACGACACCATTGGCACCACGCACACCGAATACCGCTGTAGCCGAAGCGTCTTTCAAGATGGTGATGCTTTCGATTTCGTTCGGGTCGATGTCGTTCATACTACGCTCTACACCATCCACCTGGATTAACGGTGCTGAGTTTTCCCATGTAGCCTGACCACGAACGAAGATGCTGGCAGCATCGTCACCCGGTTCACCTGAGTATTGCACGGTGGTTAAACCGGCAAGTTGTCCAGACAACATATTCGATACAGAACCGGTGGGCGACTTAAGCAAGTCATCACCTTTCACGCTGGAGATAGCACCTGTCACGGTCACTTTCTTCTGTGTACCATACGCTACGACCTCCACTTCACCCAACATCTGTGAGTCATCTTCCATTGTTACCCGCATTCCTTCTTTAGCCACCACTGTTACAGTAGTATAACCGATAAAAGAAATTTGCAGTTTAGTACCCGGTTTTACATTCAACTGAAATTTACCATCAAGGTCGGTTATTGTACCGGTTGTAGTTCCTTCTACAACTACACTTGCTCCAATCACTGGTTCTCCTTTACTATCGTATACAGAACCTGTAATCGTACCCTGCTGTTGGGAAGCAGTCGCAGCACGAAGAGATTGGAAGCCTAAGGCCGGAGATACAGCCGTTACTGTACACAAAAGTGCAAACGGCAAGATCCCCTTTTCTAGAAACTTTTTCTTTCTCATGTTATTAAGGTTTGATTAGTGTTGTGATTAAGATTATATTAAACAAAGGTATTGCCTTTCAAGGCCCGGCAATCATCACTTTACATATCCATTTTTTATATGTTGTTTTCATCTGTTTCTTATCTTTATTAACAAAAGATTTATAAGACGCAAAGAACCACAAAAAAGGTGAATTTTAAAATGGAAAATCGTGTATAATAATGGAAATTTTTATCTATCTTACTTGGGAAAGGAGAAAAAATGCAGTTCTTATCACGATTCTTCCCTAAAAAGGGAAAAAAAGGCTTTTTTATAAGTTTTTTATCCGATAAAATAAGCTATTGGGAAAAACATGCCTTAGGTTGTCATTTCAAGGTTAAATAAAGTTATCCTTTCTTCTATTACTGTAGCAAAAATATTTTATAAATGCCTGCCATCAGCCAATCCAACCGCGTTGAAAACGCAATAGTACTGCATTCGCCAATACAGTATATATTCATTTTTCAGGGGTATGTATTGACTGTTGGCAGACATTTAGAAACAGTTCTCCCAATGTCTTTCGCAATACCGGATGCAATGTTTCACTGGCTATCTCCACCAAAGGTTTCATAACAAACTCACGTTCGGTCATTAAGGGATGTGGCAGGACCAGTTCTGGTGTATACAAGATTACATCATCGTATAACAGCAGGTCTATATCAATCAAACGGTCATGATACACTCCTCCGACCGATTTTTGGGTACGCCCCAATGTGCGTTCGATTTCTTGGGTCCGATACAAGACTTCCATTGGAGGTAAAATGGTTTCCACACATGCCGCTGCATTTAGAAATTTATGTTCGGAAGCGAACCCCCATGGAGCAGTTTCATAAAAAGAAGATAGGGAAATCACTTTCCCTATCTCGTCATTTATCAGTCTGGCAGCAGTACGTAGATTGGTTGCTTTGTCTCCCAAATTCGTACCCAGTCCCAAATAGACATTTGCCATCCTTTATCGAATTACTTGTTCAATATCAGCATCGCATCGCCATAAGTGCCGAAACGATAATCTTCTTTCAACGCCTCTTGATAAGCATCCATTACCAGCTCATATCCTCCATACGAACATACCAGCATCAGCATGGTAGACAAAGGCATGTGGAAATTGGTCACCATTGCATCGGGCAATACGAAATCGTAGGGCGGGAAAATGAACTTGTTGGTCCAGCCCTCATATTCTTTGAGATGTCCGTCTGTTCCTGTAGCCGTTTCGATGGCCCGCATCACGCTGGTACCTACCGCGCATACCTTGTGTCCGCTATCCTTTGCTTCATTTACAATACGGCAAGCCTCGGATTTGATGAACATTTGTTCCGAATCCATCTTGTGCTTGGTCAGGTCTTCCACATCAATGTCGCGAAAACATCCCAATCCGCAGTGCATGGTAATAAATGCCAAGTTGATACCTTTGATTTCCATACGTTTCATCAGCTCGCGGCTGAAGTGGAGTCCTGCAGCTGGTACGGTTACAGCCCCTTCATACTTGGCATAGATGGTTTGAAAACGTTCGGTGTCTTCCGGTTCTGCCGGACGACGGATAAAAGGAGGAAGAGGCGGCTCGCCCAATGCATAGAGAGCCTTCTTAAATTCATCATGCGGACCATCATAAAGGAAACGAAGGGTTCGTCCACGTGACGTGGTATTGTCTATTACCTCGGCCACCATTGAATCATCATCGCCGAAATACAACTTATTTCCGATACGTATTTTACGTGCAGGATCCACCAGTACGTCCCATAGGCGGAGTTCTTCGTTCAATTCGCGCAACAAAAAGACTTCAATGCGCGCCCCTGTCTTTTCCTTGTTTCCATACAAACGGGCAGGGAATACTTTCGTGTCGTTAAAAATGAATGCATCCTGATCATCAAAATAGTTCAGGATGTCCTTGAATATAACATGTTCTATCTGACCAGTAGACTTGTGTACTACCATCAGCCGGGACTCGTCTCTGTACTTCACCGGATGCAAAGCAATCTTTTCTTCCGGTAACTTGAATTTGAATTGTGACAGTTTCATCTTCTTCTCCTTTCCTTATATTATTATTCCAGATACCAAGCGGCTTTGTTGAACGGGTACAAGCTTTCAGATATTTTCAGCTCCTTTAACCGGTAAGGAGCTATATTCCCATCCTATTCGAACATTCCGCCAACCAGGTACTTAAACTTAGTCAACTATTACATCCTGCTGGTTCAGCCAGCTTTCAAAATCTTCTACTTTCATACAATTTTCCAAGGTCACTTCACCCACGCGAGTACGACACAACGCAGTCAGGTGTGCCCCACTGTGTAATGCTTCCCCGATGTCGCGTGCCAATGCGCGGATATATGTACCTTTGCTACAGACCACGCGTATCTTTATTTCGGGTAGTGCACATTCCAGCAATTCAATCTCATCGATAACCAACGTCTTGGGCTTCAGTTGTACTTCATCACCTTTACGCGCCAGTTCGTAAGCACGCTTCCCATCTACCTTGCATGCAGAAAATGCCGGAGGCACCTGCTCTATAGCACCCACAAAGCGCTGCAATGTTTCTTCCACCAACTCACGGGTAATGTGTCCGGTAGGATACGTGGCGTCTATCTCTTTTTCCAAATCATACGACGGCGTGGTGGCTCCCAACTGTAGGGTCGCCACATATTCTTTCGTATGGTATTGGAATTCTTCGATACGCTTTGTTGCTTTTCCTGTACAGACAATCATCACCCCAGTTGCCAAGGGGTCGAGTGTCCCGGCATGTCCCACTTTTATTTTTTTCACTCCCAGCTTGCGGCTGACGTGATACCTTATTTTATTGACAAGCGCAAACGATGTCCATCGGTACGGCTTATCAAAATACAACACCTCTCCTTCTTTAAAGTTCATCAAGCAAGTTCCAAATTATATCCTAAAGCTGTCATTATCAAAATTACTCCTCCCACAATGATACGATACCATCCGAAAGCTGCAAATCCGTATTTCGTCACAAAGCTGATGAAGAACTTGATGGCGAGCATTGCTACGACAAATGCGACTACATTGCCTACAATCAGCGCCTCCATATTTGCCGTGATGATTTCTGTACCACCGTCCATAAACAGTTTCAGCATCTTGTAGACCGTGGCGGCAAACATGGTAGGTACGGCAAGAAAGAAAGAAAACTCGGCAGCAGCCTTACGGGTAAGCTTCTGTGCCATACCGCCTACAATGGTGGCCATCGAACGCGATACGCCCGGAATCATTGAAATGCACTGGAACAGTCCGATACAAAAAGCACGTTTCTCGGTCAGTTCAGTCGTTTCGCTTCCATTTCCGAACAATTTGTCGCAAAACAGCATAAACACGCCTCCTACAATCAACATTACCGCAACCACAATCACACTTTCCAGCATAGCATCGATCATATCACTGAACAACAGACCTAATACAGCTGCAGGAATGAAGGCAACCAACAATTTCCAATAAAAATCGTACTTATGCAGGAAACGTTTCAGCGTTGAAGCTCCTTCGGGAGCCGGTTTATGATTCAGACGGAAAAAACGTTTCCAATACAAACATACCACCGAAAGAATAGCTCCAAACTGGATGATAAACGTAAATGCTTTCACAAATTCGGTACTCTCTACCCCCAGCACATTTTGTGCTATAATCATATGCCCTGTCGATGAGACAGGTAAAAACTCGGTCAACCCTTCAACAATCGCTATTATGATTGTTTGCAATAAATTCAAATCTCCTTCCATTATTTATTGATAATTTGACAATCAGCTATTTATTATTTATGCCAATCAGGAGTTGAAAGGGAGTTAGAAACAGTTATCGCCCGCCAGGCGGACTGGAAATTAAAGTGATAACTCCTGTGAAACATAACTGCTTTTAATTCCTGATTCACATTATATTTAGTTGTCTATTTGCAAATAGCAAGCCGAAGTAGTAACAAACTTATTCTTTCGGTTTGCGCAATATACCATAAATCATTGCGATAAATCCTATAAAGCAAACTACCGGTGCCACCTTGATACGTCGCGCACTGAAAATGTCCGGTTCGAATGTAGTTTCGGTAGAACCCGGTCCTGACATCAGCAAGAAACCGATGATGATTACTACCATCCCTCCTGCCAATAACAGGAAGTTAGTCTTGTCAAAAGCAAATTTTCTTCTATCCATAATTTGTTCTTTTATAGAAATAATAAAGAAACCTGAAGAGTGGAAAAAGTTGGAGACCATTGGAAATGGCATGAAACTTACACTCTCCTTAATTTCTTTACCTTCTCCTAATTATAATATAGTTCATTGGTCTTCATCCGCAAATAACGGTTAATGGAAATCCATGCACAAAATGTCGTTATCACTACCCCGAACAAGAATACCGCCCCCATCACCACCAACATTACCCCAGGGGTTATTACCGCCAGCAAATCGGGTTCATATCGTACCAGTGCATACGCTGCTGCAACCAGTATCCCGTCGGCTATCACTCCAGCCAGGATACCTACCCATACATTACGTACCAAAAAAGGACGACGGATAAAAGCCCAGCTTGCTCCTACCAGTTTCATGGTATTGATAAGAAAACGTTTGGAATAAATGGTAAGCCTGATAGTATTGTTTATCAATGCAAATGATATCAGCGTAAGCAGGGCAGCAAGCCCTAGCAATACCACACTGATTTTACGGATGTTACGGTTGACCGCATCCAACAGGTCTTGCGGATAGTTGATTTCGATGACACCCTTTTCCGAAAGAATTTCGTCCTTTATCCAGGCTATGCTGTCCGAATTGGCATACTCCGCATTCAGCTTGACTTCGATAGAAGCCGTAAACGGATTGTAACCTAAAAACTCGGCAGGGTCGGTTCCCATAGCTTCCGATTGCTCCTGCAATGCCTGTTTCTTTGAAATATAATCGGTTTGCTTTACGTAAGGCTTGGCGTTCAGCCTGTTCCGGAACTGTAATATGTCGGGGTCTTTCATATCATCGCTTATCAATACAGAGAAAGCTATATTCTCGCGTACATATACAGATAAGTTGTTTGCTGCCAGCACGAAGAAAACCACCGTCCCCAGCAACAACAGGACCAACATGGTGCTGATGCTGGAGGTAATGAACTGCATATCTATCAATGCTCCCGATTTTTTGCTCATGCCTTCACTTTTTTCTGAAACACATATATCATCGAACTGCTCCGTTCCTTTTTCACTAATGAAGCCAGACCGGCTTCCATTCCCTTCAGCATCCCTTTTACGAAAGGAAAACTGCTTTTCCGATACTTTTCCGAAAGCATTGATACGTAAAATGCATCAAACGGCATCGGATGACGTTCGGTCAAGATGAACCCATGCTTGGCTCCGAACTGCTGTATGACAGACGGAGCAAAGTGCCACAAATGACGCGGCACATCATATGCCGCCCACATTTCCTTATAAAAACGGGCGTCAAACGAAGTTGGGTTAGGTACAGCTACAACCAGAATACCCCGGTCGCTCAGCAGGGAATAAATCCTCTCCCACGTTTCATTTAAATTCTGCAGGTGCTCCATTACGTGCCATAATGTCACCACGTCAAATGAACCGGTTTCGTATGCCGGCAAAGCTTCAGGAGCATTCACTTCCAATCCGAAATGTTCACACGCAAAAACTCTTGCCTGCGGACTTTTCTCGATAGCCGAAACCCGCCATCCGCGTCCAGACATAAAGTGAGGAAA
This sequence comes from Bacteroides sp. An279, assembly GCF_002159615.1. Taxonomy (NCBI): domain Bacteria; kingdom Pseudomonadati; phylum Bacteroidota; class Bacteroidia; order Bacteroidales; family Bacteroidaceae; genus Bacteroides; species Bacteroides sp. An279. Next base: position 2,129 of record NZ_NFJA01000002.1, on the reverse strand, counting down.
ATACCCTGTTCCTGTGCCGATGTCAAGCAAACGCCCCCGGCTCAGTCCGCAACACCGTTTGATAAGTCGTGCCTTACGGCGCAACATGTATTGACGCACACAATGGTACAACCGGTTAGCAAGTCCCTTGCGCGTATCGGTATGCGAAATATAATCGGGCGACTCGTAATAACGTCCTATCTCACTTTCATCGGGCACATCCTGCGTGAAAAGGAATCCGCACGATGCACACCGGCAAATGTCGAACGGTTCATTTGTGGCATAGTGATCGGTACAAGTCATCACCTTCTCCAGTTGGTCTTTGCCGCATAACGGGCACGTATCTATATGCAGTCTGTTCACTTTATTCCCTAATTTGGTGCAAAATAACAAATAAATCGGGTACGAATACCTATCTGTTAAGCTTCTTTAAGGATATTGGGAAAAAGCGGAAAACATTTGTCTGGCCTACTCAGTCTGCACCGTTTTCTTCCGGCATCTTGTTTTCGGGCTTTTCGATGCCGTCTGCCGTGGCTCGTTCTTCCATAGTTGAACCGAGCCAGTACGGGACAAGTGCCCGGCATTATCCTCTTTTACAACATCTACGATGCTTTCGTGCCTTTCCGCTTTTCCTTTCGCAACACGAAGCCTATCCATGCGATGCCCAATCCGACCGCACTGAAGAACCCGTGCAAGCAGCCTTCATGTACGGGGAAACGTACCTCGCGCACATATTCCGGATTGTAAAGCAAGGCAATCTCCCCTCCTTCGCGCATGCCGAACGTCAGATAGACTTCCTTTGAGGTGTACATCTCGCCGAACTCCACCGTTTCGTAGCGCACGTCGACACGATGTTCCCACCGCATCTTGCGGTACTTGTACACCCGTTCCGACTCTATCCGTTCCACTACTCCGCGGGCAGGATTCCAGTCTTTCACTATCATGCCCAGCGAAATGAAGCCGCCTATTCCCAGCGCCAGCATCACAAAGCCGATAAGGAAACAGGCTACGTAAGCCATATCATGAGATTTCATAAAGCCTCTTGTTCGTTTACATTCACGAGGGTAAATATAAACAAAAGTACACACATAAGCAAACATGTGCATAAAGATATTGTCAAAATACCAACAACCTGCCAATCCCTTTCCGCACAAGACTATACACATCCGGCAAGGCAAGCAGTTATTTCAAGCATTTTAACTGGTAAGAACTATAGTTTCACCATGATAAAACTGCCGTTTTAACCTGTTAAAACTCCCTGAAACTACAGCTTCCTTATGCAACACATGCTTCTGAAGCATGCATAAGAAGCAATTTATCCACACATTCCACTTGACGTTATCCACAAGCTATAAACACCTATAAGAAGGTTTCAACAAGTTTTTCAACTATTTGTTTACCATTTATCAACAAAATTCTTAACCGATAAAAACGCTTGTCTTCTATATTTTTGTATCTTTGTACTGATGAGAAACCGAAACTGAAAAACTGAACTTTTACCATTTACCTGCTTATGAAAAAAATAACGCTCCTTTTCCTGACAAGCTTTTTATTGATTTCGTGCGGAACATTCAAACGCTTGACTCCAGAAGAAATCAAGGCCATGACCACAACACACATCAATGAAAATTATGATCTGGTCTTTTCTTCGACTGTATCGCTTGTGCAATCTCAAGGTTTCCTGATAACCGATGCCGATAAAACGACCGGGTTCATCATCGCATCCAGACAGGAAGACGATAATCTCGCCATTGTCTCTAAAATCCTTTTTGGCAGTGCTACGGAATCTTCTACTGCCCAAGCATCGTTTTTCATTCAAAAATTGCGGGATGACCTGACTGAAGTGAAACTGACCCTTTATCAAGGCTATGTTTCATCAGACCTGATAGGCGAATCGCAAACAGAAACCAAAACCGTCACCAACAGCATTGTAACAAAGCCGAAAGTTTACCAAAATTGGTTCACCGCATTAGAAAAAGAAGTGGAAAGCCGCAAAGCAATGATGCAACAATCTTCAGTGAACTGACCGGTATTCTCGTTTCCCCACCGTCAAGTTAGAAGTGCAACTCCGCCACCGCCTTCCTCCGTCCTTGGAGCGTAGCGGAAAGGGCGGAGGAAGGCGGTGGAAGCCCGGAATCAGGGTCATCCGG
>NZ_NFJA01000199.1:0-1059 GCF_002159615.1 Bacteroides sp. An279 | reverse complement strand
TGAACGGCACAGCCATCTCGATGTTCTCGATTTCCCATTCCGCCCATGCCCCGCGGTACATCCAGATGCGGCAATCCTTCAACCATGCGGCACCGGCATTCTTTTCCTCATCAATAGCGGCCAGTACGGCATCGGTACAGACACGGTGCGTGCCATGGGGGTCGGCAAGGTCGCCGGCTACATAAATTTGGTGGGGCTGTACCTCCTGCAACAGCTTCTGGACGATTTGCACATCCGTCTCGCTAATGGGGTTCTTCTCGATGCGCCCCGTCTCGTAGAAAGGAAGGTCGAGGAAATGCACATGGTCCAGCGGGATGCGGTTATACGTGCATGCCGTGCGTGCCTCTCCCCTACGTATCAACCCCTTTATGGTCAGGATGTCACGCGTGTCGATGTCGCCTTCCTTCTTCTGAAGCAGGAACTGCTTGATGTCGGCATACATCTTGCGGATGGTCTCGTTCTGATTCTCATCAAAAAGCTGGTTGAAACCGTTGATGAAGTGCATGAAGCGTACCACCTCCTCATCGCCTACGGCAATATTGCCCGAAGTCTCGTATGCCACATGCACGTCGTGACCCTGCTGCACCAGACGGCGGATGGTACCGCCCATGGATATCACATCGTCATCGGGATGCGGAGAGAAGACGACCACACGCTTGGGGAACGGCTTGGCACGCTCCGGACGGTAGGTGTCATCCGCATTGGGCTTGCCGCCGGGCCAGCCGGTGATGGTATGCTGCAGGTCGTTGAATATCTTGATGTTCACATTGTAGGCTGAGCCGTAAAGCACCAGCAGCTCGCTCAAGCCGTTCTCGTTATAATCCTTGTTGGTCAGCTTCAGAATCGGTTTTCCGGTCAAAAGGCAAAGCCACACGATGGCACTCCGGATCAGCTTGTCCGTCCATTCGCAGCTGGTCACCAGCCACGGGCGCTGGATACGGGTCAGGTGGGAAGCAGCGGGCAAGTCGATGCAGACGGTCGCATTCTGGTGCATCTGGAGGTAAGAAGCGGGAAGCGTATCCGAAATCTTATCCTCTACCGCCTGCTTGATAATATCGG
>NZ_NFJA01000198.1:0-1084 GCF_002159615.1 Bacteroides sp. An279 | reverse complement strand
GGTTGTCCACGCCCAGGTTATGCGCCGCTTCCGAACGGGAAGTACTGTCCACAAATATCAGGCGCGTAATGGAAGCCGCCGTAGAGCCGGGCTCGTTCATGGCGACATTGCCTTCCCTGCCGATGCCCATCAGGACGATGTCCAGCCCGCCGTAGGTCTTGATGCGCTGTTCGTACAGCAGGCAATGGTCTATGACCGCATCCTGCGGAATCGTGCCGTCCGGAGTAAACACGTTCTGCCGGTCGATGTCCACCTGGTTCAGGAAAAGCTCATTCAGCTGGCCGATGCTGCTGCTCCCCTGCTCTGATAAAGGATAGTATTCATACAGATTAAATATCACCGCATTACGGAAGCTGACGCCTTCTTCCTTATGGCGGCGCACCAGTTCGGCGTAAAGCGGACGGAGCGAAGCCCCCGTGCCCAAAGCCAACGTACAGAACTTGCCGTCATGCTGGCGTTCCTGTATCTTGCGGATAACCTCATCGGCTATGCACTTCACGCCTTCGTCTACTGTTTCATAGATATTGGTCGGGATTTTCTCAAAACGGGTCAGCACGGAGCGGTCAATCGTATTCTCCGGCTTGTAATATCGGGTAGACACCCTGTTAAGGGATATCTGCGAACTCAGATTGGTTCTCATGGCTATAATTTATAATTAATAATTAACAATTAACAATGGATTACAGGTTGTTGCGCTCGATGTCCTTGAAATAGCGGTATGTGCCCACTTTCAGTTCGTCCGTTGCCGCCTCATCGCATACGATGATGCCGTGGCGGTGCATCTGCAAGGCACTGATGGTCCACATCTGCGTTACGCTTCCTTCAACGGCATGCTGCAAGGCACGCGCCTTATTGTGCCCGTTGCAAAGGATCAGTACCTCTTTAGCGTCCATTACCGTGCCCACTCCTACGGTCAGCGCCGTCTTGGGAACCTTGTCCACATCGTTATCGAAGAAACGCGAATTGGCTACAATGGTATCGGTGGTCAGCGTCTTCACACGGGTACGCGAAGTCAGGGAAGAACCCGGCTCGTTGAACGCGATGTGGCCGTCGGGACCGATGCCGCCCACAAACAGGTCGATGC
>NZ_NFJA01000197.1:0-1199 GCF_002159615.1 Bacteroides sp. An279 | reverse complement strand
CTCCTGTTCTTCGTCAGATAGCCCGCTATCTTCCTCATCACAGAAGCGAAAATGCCTCAAAAACTCATCCCAAATCATCGCACGATAAATTCAAAACAGCTTCTAAGAACGAATAAGTATGCTACTTAAGCAAGAATTCTTCCGGAGTATATACCGGAATATCCGAAAAATAAAAGTCTTTTTTGTTGCGGGTGATGATGCAGTCTGCCGCGGCTTGCTTTGCCGAGAAATATTGCACGGCATCTTCAAAATCTTTAGCTCTCAATAATAAAGCTGCATCAATACTTGTTTCTCCTGTGGTTACAATTTGTACATTGGAACGCAACTCATCCAATAGTCCGTACCATTCGCCCAACGACATTCCTTTTTTTGTAAGGTATGCCACATTGACAAAGGTTAAATCTGAAATTATCAGTTGATGGATGCCACCGTCAGCCATTTCGAATATCGGGACAATTGCATGTACGAAAGGTTCACGGAATTTTACAGCATCTACCACTACATTGGTGTCTAAGAATAATTTCATCTTACATTCCGTATTTTTTCCTTAAATAAGCCTCTTTTTCTTTTTTCCAGTCATCATTCTCATCAATGAAAGGAGCTGCTCCAAATAATCGGCGTAAATGCCCTTTCACATGAAGATTGTCCAACTTCGCTTCAATTTCCTTGCGACTGCAAACCTCAGGATTTTCATGCGTCGTTCCCGTTTCTTTGTCCACAAGCATACTTCCAGCTAGTTTGTTAATAATCAACAGTTTGACTTGGGTGGGTTGCTGTAAAAGCATGTCCATTATTTGGTCAGAAAACTCTGACACAGGTGGCTTTATCGCATTAGGACTGCTGTATGAAAGCCCTGGTTCGCTGACCATGCCCGTGGTCTCTTTTTCTATTGGTTTGTATTCTTTCATAAGACGTTCCTCCTTGTCTTGTTGATTCTGATAGGACAAAGCAAGTTCTTTGCCTCTTGTTTACAAAGTTAGCAATTAATTCTCAGATGGCAAAAAACTTGCGCAATTAACAATGGACAAACGGACAATTATTTAGGAAACTGTTTTGAATTTCTCCAAAAAGTTTTTCTCGTTTTGATGTTTCCGTTTTCGTGTGTGCTTTGGGCGATTTTTTGGTCCTTTCCGCTTCTGTTCTTCGTCAGATAGCCCGCTATCTTCCTCATCACACAAGCGGAAATGCCTCAAAAACTC
>NZ_NFJA01000196.1:0-1246 GCF_002159615.1 Bacteroides sp. An279 | reverse complement strand
ATTCAAGTTTCGCAAGTTCAACTTGCAGCTTTTAATCTATAAATGTCGCAAATATGTTTCATATCTTCCTCCCTGTTGATGATAGCCTGATAGATATCTTCGTCAGTCAATCCGAAGAGTTCCGCAACCGCAATGACCAGTTCTTGCATGACGCCCCATATCCTTTCCGCAACGGACAGTTCCAAAGAATCCTTGGTTACGTCCTCAAAGAGCTTTCCCATGGTCTCGTAGGCTGCAAACCTCTTCACTAAGGAAAGGATGTTGTATTGCAAAGCCGTCAGGGATGTCGCCGCGATTTGCGAGGCGAAGTTGCCGGCCTGGCATTTGCCCAGCCCCAACAGCCCCTTCGCTTCCTTGAACACGACTTCCAAAGACCACCTTTGGGCATAAATCCGGTACGCTTCAAGGAACTCAAGCCGTATGTCCGTGGTCATCAGGCCGTTCCATGCGCCCCGTTTGCTTCTCCTGACAAAGTACAGGCGTACCTTGGTATCCGCAAAGGCCACGTCCGCCACGATGTAATAGCAACGCAGTCTCCTGCTGTACTTCCGCCTGCCTTGCCTGTCAAGGTGCCTGATCAAGGCCGGCGCGGTATAAGGCTTCCCGTCCAGACAGTATTTTGTCCTGCTGTTTTCTCCCACCTTGATCATGCCCAGGTAATCGCACCTGACGTGGCGGGAGCGGATGAACCGGATGACATCCTTGCAGGCGAACCAGCTGTCTGCCAGCACATACCTGAACCTGACCCCTTTGCGGATGGCGCGTCTTATCATGGCAATCATCAGGTCGGTTTTCTTTGCCGTGTACTCACCGATACGCTCCTGCAAGGCGTCGCCGCTGTCACGTCCTTTGGTGAAACGTCTTGCGAGCTCTTCATCGGACATCCCGAACTTTCCATCCTTTCCTTTTTCACCCAGCAGTGCAAAATCCAGAAGCATTTGGGTTGTCCCGTCCGTGACGGCAAGGAACAATGCCTTGAAACCGAGGATGCACCTGTGATGGACATGGGAAAACACCCTGCCGATGTTCTCCATGCGCCGTCCCGTCTTGGGATAGTCCGTGTCATCGACTATCAGACAGACCGTGCCTTCCTTGCGCCCGGAGCGGAGTCTGATCTTCGACCAAAGCTGGAGGGTGAGGTGATAGACGGACTTCCGCCAGTTTATCTTGGGATTACTCATGAAACGGTAGAACACGTCTTTCTTGCATCCCAGCAAGCCGCTTAAGGAAGACCCGGTGAAACGAT
>NZ_NFJA01000195.1:0-1467 GCF_002159615.1 Bacteroides sp. An279 | reverse complement strand
CTTCGTCTGCCGAACCGTCCAGTTTGAACTCAAAGATATAGACGTAATCGGGTGTCTCTACGATGCAGTCCACCCGTCCTTCGCTCTGTTCCTTTTCGGTATAGACCGTGTAGACGCTGACCAGGCGGAATATCAGGTAGAACGTATAATGGAAATAACGCTCCCTTTCCCTCTCGTCCTGTTTGCGACGCATGGTGTAGGGAATGTCGGCAAGGAAGGAGGTGAACAGCTTATGCAGCTTGTCTGTATCACCTTCCTCCAGCGCATCGATAAGGTCTTGTATCCAACTGTTTATATTTTCCCGTTGGGGCTTGAAATAGTCGGAAGCCACCAGAGATACAAATCCTTTCTTCACTTCATTGTTGGGGAAGTCGAGCAGGAATGTGCCTCGGCGTGGTTTATAGTCCTTAATGGTAAGGTATCCGCTCTGGTAAATCATCGGCAACGGTTTTTCTACGTTTGCCTTATAGTCGATAAACTCCTGCGGGTCATAGTATTTTCCGGTCAGTTCATCCAGGTTCTCATCGGTATGCGCAAGCAGGCGGATTAGGTATGAAGGCGTACCGCTACGGAACCAGTAATCACGGATAGAGCCGGAAGCAAAAGCATTGAGCAAGCTGAAAGGATTGTAGACATCGGTCATCTTTTCGCTGAAATGATATCCGTCGTACTGGCGTTTGAGCAGACCGGTCATCTCTTCCTTGGATATGCCTTCCCTGTCTGCCATATCACTTATCGGACCGGCAAAGTAGTGTTCCAGTTCTTCCTGGGTGATACCGCACAGGGCTTCGTACCGCCTGTCCATGCTGATGTCGGCAGGCTGGTTGAAACCGCTGAACACGCTTACCTGCGAGAACTTGGTAACCCCGGTGAGCAAGACGAACTGCAGGTCATCGTCCGCAGCCTTGAATACCGAATAGAATCCTTTCAGCACTTCCCGGTTCCGGTCTTCCAGCAACATTTCCTCCTGTTCTCCCTTAATGCCCGTATCAAGCACGTCCAGGATAGGCTTGTCGTATTCGTCAATTAACACCACACAACGTCTACCCGATTGTTCATGGGCTTGTTTGAGCAAGTAAGCAAAGCGGTCTCCCACATCCGTCAGATAAGTGCTTTTCCCGTATTGGGCTTCCCAACCGGCAATATATCCTTCCAGTTTCTTTTCCAACGTTCCCAGAACGGTGAAGTTGCTTCCGTTGAAGTCGATGTGGAATACGGGATATTCTTTCCATTCCGTTTCCAGCTTCTCGATGGCAAGCCCCTTGAACAGCTCTTTCTTACCTAAGAAATAATTTTTCAAAGTAGATACAAGCAGGCTTTTCCCGAACCGCCTCGGACGGCTGAGGAAATAAATCTTTCCTGTTGATACCAGCTGGTATATCAGGGCGGTTTTGTCTACATACGTGTAGTGGTCCTCTCTTATCTGTGCAAAGCTCTGGATGCCTATCGGGTATTTCATATCGTATG
>NZ_NFJA01000194.1:0-1540 GCF_002159615.1 Bacteroides sp. An279 | reverse complement strand
TTCCGTTTCCTGTACCTGACATATCCGACTCTTTGGGCGTTGAATCGCACAGGGCTTGAAGATGCCAGTCCTATAGCTCAGTTGGTCAGAGCGCCACACTGATAATGTGGAGGTCGGCAGTTCAACTCTGCCTGGGACTACGGTCTTGGGGGATTAGCTCAGCTGGCTAGAGCACCTGCTTTGCAAGCAGGGGGTCAACGGTTCGAATCCGTTATTCTCCACACGAAGGAGATCTGTGACATGATGTGACAAGCAACCAATGAAACAAAGCATAAGCCTCCCGCGGCTTGAAGCCGCGGGGGTGCGCGAAAGTAGAAAAGGGCGCATGGTGGATGCCTAGGCTCCCGGAGGCGATGAAGGACGTGACAAGCTGCGAAAATCCGCGGGGAGGCGCAAGTGGCCTTTGATCCGCGGGTGTCCGAATGGGACAACCCGTCACCTTGAAGGGGTGACATCCGCCGGTGGCGGAGGCCAACGCGGGGAACTGAAACATCTTAGTACCCGCAGGAAAAGAAAATAACAATGATTCCCCCAGTAGTGGCGAGCGACCGGGGAGTAGCCCAAACCGTCCGTGTTACGGCACGGGCGGGGTTGTAGGACCGCGCCGTTGGTCCATGCCCGCGAGTGGAACCCTCTGGAAAGTGGGGCCGTAGGGCATGACAGCTGCGTACACGCAGCGGGTATGGGCCATAGCGGTATCCTGAGTAGCGCGGGACACGAGGAATCCAGCGTGAATCAGCCGGGACCATCCGGCAAGGCTAAATACTCCCGGGAGACCGATAGTGTACCAGTACCGTGAGGGAAAGGTGAAAAGAACTCCGGACAGGAGAGTGAAAGAGCCCCTGAAACCATGCGCCTACAAGCGGTCGGAGCACGCAAGTGTGACGGCGTGCCTTTTGCATAATGAACCTACGAGTTGCCGTGTCCGGCGAGGTTAAGCGGCATGATCCGCGCAGCCGGAGCGAAAGCGAGTCTGAACAGGGCGCGCAGTCGGATGCGGCAGACGCGAAACCGAGTGATCTACCCTTGTCCAGGATGAAGTCCGGGTAACACCGGATGGAGGTCCGCACCAATAAGCGTTGAAAAGCTTCTGGATGAGGTGAGGGTAGGAGTGAAAGGCCAATCAAACTCGGAGATAGCTCGTACTCCCCGAAATGCATTTAGGTGCAGCCTCGTCGTATGATCCGGCATGAGGTAGAGCGACTGATAGGATGCGAGGGCTTCACCGCCTGTCAAGTCCTGACAAACTCCGAATGCTTGCCGGAATTAGGCGGGAGTGAGGGCGCGGGTGCTAAGGTCCGCGCCCGAGAGGAGAAGAATCCTGACCGCCGTCTAAGGCCCCGAAATGGCGCCTGAGTTATTCTAACGAGGTCGGTTCCCCGAGACAGCTAGGATGTTGGCTTGGAAGCAGCCATTCATTTAAAGAGTGCGTAACAGCTCACTAGTCGAGGTAGCCGGCATGGATAATAATCGGGTATAAGGCGCCTGCCGAAGACGCGGGATACGAACAGTATCGGTAGGGGAGCATTCCATTTGGCGC
>NZ_NFJA01000192.1:0-1560 GCF_002159615.1 Bacteroides sp. An279 | reverse complement strand
AACATGAGACCGGACGCTCCAGAAAGGAGGTGTTCCAGCCGCACCTTCCGGTACGGCTACCTTGTTACGACTTAGCCCCAATCACCGGTTTTACCCTAGGGCGCCCCTTGCGGTTACGCACTTCAGGTACCCCCGGCTTTCATGGCTTGACGGGCGGTGTGTACAAGGCCCGGGAACGTATTCACCGCGCCATGGCTGATGCGCGATTACTAGCGAATCCAGCTTCGTGGAGCCGGGTTGCAGGCTCCAGTCCGAACTGGGAGGGGATTTCGGGATTCGCGCGCCGTCGCCGGCTGGCTGCCCTCTGTACCCCCCATTGTAACACGTGTGTAGCCCCGGACGTAAGGGCCGTGCTGATTTGACGTCATCCCCACCTTCCTCGCATCTTACGATGGCAGTACCGGCAGAGTACCCAGCATCACCTGATGGCAACTGCCGGAAGGGGTTGCGCTCGTTATGGCACTTAAGCCGACACCTCACGGCACGAGCTGACGACAACCATGCAGCACCTCCGCGCCTGCCTTGCGGCTGTACCGTTTCCGGCACATTCAGGCGCAGTTCAAGCCCGGGTAAGGTTCCTCGCGTATCATCGAATTAAACCACATGTTCCTCCGCTTGTGCGGGCCCCCGTCAATTCCTTTGAGTTTCACCGTTGCCGGCGTACTCCCCAGGTGGGACACTTAACGCTTTCGCTTGGCCGCCGACAGTATATCGCCGACAGCGGGTGTCCATCGTTTACCGTGCGGACTACCAGGGTATCTAATCCTGTTTGATACCCGCACCTTCGAGCCTCAACGTCAGTGGCGGGCTGGCATGCTGCCTTCGCAATCGGGGTTCTTCGTGATATCTATGCATTTCACCGCTACACCACGAATTCCGCATGCCGCGACCGTACTCAAGCCCCACAGTTTCAACTGCAATTTTACGGTTGAGCCGCAAACTTTCACAGCTGACTTAAGGGGCCGTCTGCGCTCCCTTTAAACCCAATAAATCCGGATAACGCTCGCATCCTCCGTATTACCGCGGCTGCTGGCACGGAGTTAGCCGATGCTTATTCGCAGGGTACCTGCAATATGCCACGCGTGGCACACTTTATCCCCCTGCAAAAGGAGTTTACAACCCGTAGGGCAGTCATCCTCCACGCTACTTGGCTGGTTCAGGCTCGCGCCCATTGACCAATATTCCTCACTGCTGCCTCCCGTAGGAGTTTGGGCCGTGTCTCAGTCCCAATGTGGGGGGCCTTCCTCTCAGAACCCCTATCCATCGTCGCCTTGGTGGGCCGTTACCCCGCCAACAAGCTAATGGAACGCATCCCCATCGGCGGCCGATAATTCTTTAGTCAGGCTGTCATGGAACTGCCTGACACCATCGGGGATTAATCTTTCTTTCGAAAGGCTGGACCCGGGCCGCCGGAAGGTCGGATACGCGTTACTCACCCGTGCGCCGGTCGCCATCAGGCTTAGCAAGCTAAGCCCATGCTGCCCCTCGACTTGCATGTGTTAGGCCTGTAGCTAGCGTTCATCCTGAGCCAGGATCAAACTCTTCATTGTAAAATATCTT
>NZ_NFJA01000191.1:0-1583 GCF_002159615.1 Bacteroides sp. An279 | reverse complement strand
TGAAAGAACAGGTGTTCAAGCATCTGGAACGGCTGGCTGCCGTAGCGAACCTGTCGGAAGCGAACCGTGTGGCTTATGATAAGGCAGTAGACCGTTTCTATGTGAGCCGTATTTACGAGGAGGACATGCAGGACCGAGTGGAGAACGCGATGCGGGAAGGAAGAGAAAAAGGAATGCAGGAAGGAAGAGAAGAAGGTATAAAAGAAGGAAGAGAAGAAGGTATAAAAGAAGGTATAAAAGAAGGAATAAAAGAAGGAATAAAAGAAGGAATGGCTAAAAGTAAACTGGAGGATGCACAAAACTTGAAACGTTTAGGCGTTTCTACAGATATCATAGCGAAAGCTACCGGGCTTAGTCCGGAAGAAATCGCATCATTATGATTTAGCGTGTTGAAAGCCAACAAATCCTGCGAGGCATACGGAAGAAAAGCATGGCGCACCGTTTCGGAAAGCCCGATACCCATGCGGGACACATACGGATGCAGGCTCAGGTTGGCGGCTATGCTGAACAACGGAAAGCAGAAGCGCATCTTGCTGTCGCATGTGGAGCCGCCACAGCCTGGACGGTACATGAGCGAGGACAAGGAGATGCTCAGGCAGGTTGATTATTTTTAGGGACTAGGTATCAGGTACTAGTGAACGAGGTTTTAGGATTAGGTACTAGGTAACAGGTACTAGGTAACTAGGTTTTAAATACATTCAGTAAAACTATTCAGAACCTCGTCAACTGGTACCTTGTCAGTAAGCAGTCAAAAAAAGGCTATTGATTGAAATGAGTAACTTCGCTGCCAACCAAATTTATAGAATTATGTATAACAGTGAAGATCTTGAAAGGTTTTACTTTCAGTACCAGACCGAGGTTTTGCCTCATGGAGAATCTCTCCAATCGTTTTGTGCCAAGAACAAAGTCCCTTATAACATTTTCCAGAAATGGTTTAAGGATACCCGCAAAAAAGTAGTTGAAGTTCAGGTTGACGGTGCTCCTGAGATTGCCCATGAGGAAAAGACCAAGACTGGTGACCGGCCTAAACCTGTATCAAAAGGCTGCAATGACAATCCCGTCCGCATATGGATTGACGTCCGTATCAGTAATGGGTTACACTTGTCCCAAAAGAATTTAAGCTATCAGGATTTAGTCCGGATGATAGAGAAGCTGGAGGGTCTATGCTGAGTGTTACCGGCCTGAATCATTTTTATTATGTGCGTGACTTTACCGACATGCGTTGCAAGCACAGCCGTGTGTTGTCTATCATCCGTGAACGGCTTCACCGTGAACCCTGTGACGGGGATGTCTTTATTGTCATGTCGTGAAATCGAAGAATAGTCCGTATGTTTTCATTTGCCAATCATTCATACAGCCTGTTCAAAAGTGCCCTTTCAAAGGGGGATGCCAAGAGTGTGGCAGAGTGGATAAAGTCCACATTCTTTTGGATCTGCTTCCACACAAATGGAAGTTGAAACATCCGGAAAGTATATTGACAAAACAACATGGGGTATCTGACAACTAATGCCATATGCAACATATAGGTTCAACAAAATAATAGCGACTGAAACTATTAGGTTCATAGTGACAGTCGCTATTGT
>NZ_NFJA01000190.1:0-1746 GCF_002159615.1 Bacteroides sp. An279 | reverse complement strand
TCAGATAGCCCGCTATCTTCCTCATCACAGAAGCGAAAATGCCTCAAAAACTCATCCCAAATCATCGCACGATAAATTCAAAACAGCTTCTAAGAGCCTGTTTAAATTTTCCAATAAAGTAATATTCTATCAGGTTCTTTTTCGTTTGTTTCCGGTCTGTTTTCCCGATTTTATTCGTCAGATAGCCCGCTATCCTCCTCATAAAATCAGAAAAACATCCTCGAAAACAATTCGCAAAATTAACCTGAGCAAAATTTAAACAGGCTCTTAATGATATTTATCAGAAACGCAGATTTTATACAAACTGATTTTCAACATCTACTTAATTTTATATACCATAACATGAGTAATACATTAGCCCCTTTTGCACGTCCGCTTTACATTATGTTAAAAGCTGGAGGTGCTTTATGTAATCTGAGATGCGATTATTGCTACTATTTGGAAAAGCAAAACTTATATCCTCAAAAAAATGTTTCTATTATGAGCGATGAATTGCTGGAAAAATTCATTAAAGAATATATCCAGTCGCAAACCACGTCTCAGATACTATTTACTTGGCATGGTGGAGAACCTTTGATGCGTCCATTGAGTTTTTATCGGAAAGCTTTGGAGTTGCAACGTAAATATGCACAGGGTCGCATAATAGACAATTGTATTCAAACCAATGGCACGTTATTAAATGAAGAATGGTGTCGTTTTTTTCACGAGAACGGCTGGCTGGTAGGCGTTTCGATTGACGGTCCTCAAAAATTTCACGATGCTTATCGGAAAACACGAGGGGGAAATCCTTCTTTTTCCAAAGTAATGAACGGCATTCATTTACTGAATAAACGGGGTGTAGAATGGAATGCTATGGCTGTCGTAAACAACCTCAATGGAGATTATCCATTGGAATTTTATCATTTCTTCAAGCAGATAGGATGCCATTATATTCAATTTGCTCCTGTTGTAGAACGTATCACACATCATAGTGACGGACGTTATTTGGCTTCTGTGGATAAGACTGGCAAAGAAAATTTGGCAGCTTTTTCCGTATCGCCTCTGCAATGGGGAAACTTTCTTTGTGCCATTTTCGATGAATGGGTGCAAAATGATGTAGGAAAGTATTTCATTCAGTTATTTGATGCGACCCTTGCTAATTGGGTGGGAACCAGTCCGGGAGTATGCACACTGGCTCCGATATGTGGACATGCGGGAGTAATGGAATTTAACGGTGATGTCTATTCGTGCGACCATTTTGTTTTCCCACAATACAAATTGGGAAACATTCGTGAAAAGACGCTTGTAGAAATGATGTATGGAGAACAACAACGGCAATTTGGCTTGGCTAAACGTTCAAGACTGCCACATCAATGCAAGGAATGTCCTTATCTTTTCGCCTGTAACGGAGAATGTCCCAAAAACCGTTTTTGCTTGACTTCGGACGGAGAATATGGATTGAATTATCTTTGTCCCGGATTTTACAAATATTTTGCCCACGTGGCACCTTATATGGACTTTATGGCACGTGAATTGACAGCACAACGTCCTCCTGCCAATATAATGGAAATCCTTCGAACCAAGCCTTCGATATTCTGATTACTGGTTAATTTTGGAGGAGTGCCAGTTTGACACCTCTCCAAAAAACAGTAAGAAGTTGTTTTGAATTTATCGTGCGATGATTTGGGATGAGTTTTTGAGGCATTTTTGCTTCTGTGATGAGGAAGATAGCGGGCTATCTGACGAAGAACAGGAGCGGAAAGGACC
>NZ_NFJA01000019.1:0-49481 GCF_002159615.1 Bacteroides sp. An279 | reverse complement strand
TGACGAAGAACAGGAGCGGAAAGGACCAAAAAATCGCCCAAAGCACACACGAAAACGGATACATCAAGCCAAGAAAAACTTTTTGGAGAAATTCAAAACAGCTTCTAAAATCGTACTTCGTAAATCGAAAAATTGAATATCCGTGTAATCTGTGGTGCTTTTTATAATATTCCATCAGGAGTACCGTCGTGGGAAACGGAATGCGATGCTTAGGATGGCGAATATTCCTAATGCCATCGGATAATAAAGGTAGGGAATAATGTCGAGTGGAGACAATTGGGTCAGTCCGGCTGCAATCAGCATCTGTGCCCCATAGGGGATAATGCCCTGTATTACGCACGAGAATGTGTCGAGTATGCTGGCACTTTTCCGCTTGTCTACCCGGTATTCTTCCGCTATGCGGCTGGCGAGTGGACCCACTGTGATGATGGCAATCGTATTGTTGGCGGTACAGAAATTGGCAAGGCTGACGAGGGCGGCAATGCTGAATTCGGCTCCCCGGTTGTTGTTGATGCGTTCGGTCAGCCGGTGCAGGATATAGTCGATGCCTCCATTGAACCGGATGAGTTCCAGCATACCGCCTGCCATCAGCGTGATGATAATCAGTTCCCCCATTCCCAGTACACCTTCTCCCATTGCGCCAAACCATCCGAAAAGGTCGAATGTGCCGTATCCCCATCCGATGATGCCGGTCGACAGCAAGCCTAAGAGCAATACCAGTGTGACATTCATTCCGGCGATGGAAGTCCCCAGCACGATAAGGTAGGGGATGATTTTCACCCATTCGATGGGAGAGATGTCGGGATGGGCTTCGGTTTGCATTCCGTATACAATGTAGTATATCAATACCAGCAGGGCTGCCGGGAGAGCAATCAGAAAATTGACACGGAACTTGTCGCGCATCACGCAGCCTTGGGTGCGTGTCGCGGCAATGGTGGTATCGGAAATAAAAGAAAGATTGTCACCAAAGAAAGCCCCTCCAACGACGATGGCCGTCATAAACGCCATGCTGATGTCGGTCTTGGCGGCAATGCCTGCAGCTACCGGAGCAAGGGCGACAATGGTGCCTACCGAGGTGCCGATGGAGAGCGAGATAAAGCACGAGGCGAGAAATACGCCGGCAAGCAACAGGTTTTCCGGAAGGAGCCAGAGGGTAAGATTGACGGTAGCATCAATGGCTCCCATGGCTTTTGCCGACTGGGCAAAGGCTCCGGCAAGGATAAATATCCAAATCATCAGCATGATGTTGGTATTGGCGGCTCCCGAAGAGTATTGCAGGATGCGGTCGTTCAGCGAAAGCCCTTTGGTTGTGGCGACGGCATAAACCGAAGCTACCAGGAACGCCACGGTTATGGGAACTTTGTAAAAGTCGTTGACGATGATGGAGGTTATCAGGTACAGGCACAGAAAAACGACGAGCGGCATCAGTGCCCATCCGTTCGGCTTGTTTACAATGGGAGTCAGTTTGTTATAGTCCATGAGTCGAAAAATCTGTAAAATGAAAGCTGGTGCAAAGATAATATTTTTATATGAATGTCCGCATTTCACCAATAAGGAGTTATTTCAGGGAGTTAAAGGGAGTTAGAAGCCAATACTTTTACTAATGGAAACCATAGCAGGACTATTGGCGTTTAACTCCTGTGAGCGAAGCGGGCATAACTCCTTTTCATCCATTGGGATGTTTGCGGATATTCAAAACAAATAACGGAGCAATGCTTCTGCACCCTCCGTTATTTGTTTCATTGCTTTATTTTTCATTCCTTATAGCGTAACTCCAGTCTTGAAGATGGCTATTTCGCGGTAGTTTTTCTTTTCATTGTTTACCCATTCTCCGCTTGCCACTTGGATGACATAGTCGGTAAAACGGCGGCAAGTTACTTCCATCGGTTCGTTTTCTACGATTACTCCAGCATTAAAGTCAATCCATCCGGGCTTGTGGGCAGCAAGGCGGGAATTGGTGGATATTTTCATTGTGGGGACGTAAGTGCCGAAAGGTGTACCGCGTCCAGTAGTAAAGAGTACGAGGTGGCAGCCGCATGAAGCCAGAGCTGTAGCTGCTACTAAGTCGTTGCCTGGTGCCGACAGTAGGCTTAAGCCTTTCGTCTGCAAGCGTTCGCCGTAAGGCAATACCCCCGACACATAACTCTTTCCGCACTTTTGTGTGCATCCCAAAGCTTTTTCTTCCAGAGTGGAAATGCCTCCAGCCTTGTTTCCTGGAGATGGATTTTCGCCTACAGGTTCGCCGTGTGACAAAAAGTATTCTTTGAAGTCATTTATCAGGTGTACGGTCTGTTCGAACAGTTCCGGAGTTTTACAGCGGTTCATCAGGATGGTTTCGGCGCCGAACATTTCCGGTACTTCGGTCAGGACAGAAGTGCCGCCTTGTGCGATGAGGTAGTCAGAGAACATGCCCAGCAGCGGATTGGCTGTAATGCCCGAGAATCCGTCCGAGCCTCCACATTTTAGTCCTACGCGCAGTTCCGAGAGTGGGACATCGGTGCGGACATCCTGCTTGCATTTGGCATACAGGTCCCGCAGAATCTTCATGCCTTCTTCCAGTTCGTCGTCCACTTTCTGTGCTACCATAAATTTGATGCGCTCTTCATCATACGTACCGATAAATTCACGGAAGATGTCCGGCTGGTTGTTTTCACATCCCAGTCCTACTACCAGTACGGCTCCGGCATTGGGGTGAAGCACCATGTCGCGCAAGATTTTCTTGGTGTTTTCGTGGTCATCTCCCAGTTGCGAGCAGCCATAGTTGTGGGGGAAAGCTACGATGGCATCAATGCCTTCCTCGTTTGTTTCCCGGCGCAAGGTTTCGGCAAGTTGGTTTACGATGCCGTTCACGCAGCCCACGGTCGGAATAATCCATATCTCGTTGCGGATGCCCACGTCACCGTTTTTACGCCGGTAACCTTTGAATGTACGGTTTTCGTAGGGGATGTCTAGTGCTACTTCGGCCGGCTGGTACGTGTATTCCAGCAATCCGGCAAGGTTGGTCTTGATTTCCTTTTCCGAAATCCAGCTTCCTTGCGGTACGTGCTTTGTGGCGTGTCCGATGGGATATCCGTATTTGATGATGTTGTCGCCTTCATTAAAGTCCGTCAGTGTCACCTTGTGTCCGGCGGGAATGTCTGTTTTCAGCACGATGTCCTGACCGTCTACGGTAATGGTTTCGCCTGATTTCAACGGGGTGATTGCAACGGCTACATTGTCGGCAGGGTTGATTTTCAAATAAGTTGTTTCCATAAATAATTGGTTTTTGAGTTTTTAAGTTTTTTGGGTTTTTGAGTTTGTGGGTTTCTGTTATGAAGAACGTAAGAAGTCACAGACTCAAGAACTAAAGGTTAGTTATGATTGTTCCGGTGCATGTCCAGATAGAAGTCGATGTTTTCTATCGAAAGGAAATTGATGGGCATATAGTTGCATTCTTTGATAGTTTTCTTCAGGATTAAATGGTCGCACAGGCTTGCAATGCTGTTATAGCCTTGAAGTGAGGGTTGCTGGGCGATAATAAAGTCGATACTGCCTTTTCTCAGGCAGTTGACATTACGCTCCAACAGGTCATATCCCATCAGGTGAAAGTTTTTCCGGTGCTGCTTTTCCATGTATTCGCCAATGATATATGCTTTCGAGTTGAATGTAATGCCATAGGACAGTTCCGGATGTTCCCGGAAGAAGTCATTCAGCAACGTTTCATCCTCGCCCGGTCGTTTGGCATACAGGTTCAGTTCCAGCATTGTCAGGTTGGGATGATGTTCTTTCATATAGCTGTAAAATCCTTCTTCGCGATGCAGCTGCTGGTTCGAACCCAGCCTGCCTTCGTTTATCTGGCGGAATATTACCAGTTCGGTTTGGTCTTGCATCAGCATTTTCATGATGCGTGCGGCAAAGTATCCGCTTTGTTTGGCATGTTGCCCGTAAAAGGCAAGCGGTTTGAGGCTTGGGATGTTCGAGTCTATAAATATATAAGGTAT
This sequence comes from Bacteroides sp. An279, assembly GCF_002159615.1. Classification (NCBI taxonomy): domain Bacteria; kingdom Pseudomonadati; phylum Bacteroidota; class Bacteroidia; order Bacteroidales; family Bacteroidaceae; genus Bacteroides; species Bacteroides sp. An279. The sequence continues at coordinate 45,501 of NZ_NFJA01000019.1, read as the reverse complement.
AGAACGTGCCTGCAGCTCGCCGGCAAATCCGGTAGTTTCCGATTCGATGGTAGGAGAGATGACCAGTCCGTCGGGAGCCTCTTCCAGCAGTTTTTCTCCTGCCCGCCTGAAGTCGCCTGGCATATATTGGTCGTAGTATCCGCTTACCAGTGATATATTGAAATCCGAGAATGCCTTGATAGCACGTTTCATCCCGTTTTCTACATACGTCCAGTATTCTCCTGCTGTATGTTGGGGCAGCAGGCAGGCAAAGACGTATTTCTTGTTCGATGCCAGTGCGCTGGCATACATATTCGGCTGGTAGTCTAGTTGTTTCAGGATATTTTCTACTTTTTTCCGGCTGGCTTCAGATACTCCGCTGCGTCCGTGAAGCACACGGTCGACCGTGCCTACTGATACCCCTGCCAGATGGGCTATGTCTTTGATTCGGATTCGTTCTGCTTGTTTGTCCATGTCTCTATACCTTAATAAAATGTGTTTTAAAAGATGGTTTAATGTGTGTGTTGAAAAAATATCGATACAAATATATTACTTTTTTTGGTATTTAAAAAATAAATCGTACCTTTGTGTGCGTACACAGAGCGGATAAATGTTTTCCTTTATGGAAAGTATGGAATTTAATCAAACAAGAAGTATAAACGATATAAAAATTATTAGCAATGGGAAAAATTGTTACTTTAGGCGAGATTATGTTGCGGCTGTCTACGCCGGGCAATACGCGGTTCGTACAGTCGGATAGTTTCGATGTAGTGTATGGTGGCGGCGAAGCGAATGTAGCTGTCAGCTGTGCCAATTATGGACATGATGCTTATTTTGTAACCAAATTGCCGAAGCATGAAATCGGACAATGTGCCCTCAACGCTTTGCGCAAATATGGTGTCAAGACCGATTATATTGCCCGTGGCGGTGACCGTCTGGGTATTTATTATCTTGAAACAGGTGCTTCTATGCGCCCGAGTAAAGTGATTTACGACCGTGCACACTCAGCTATCGCTGAAGCTGAGCCTTCTGACTTCGACTTTGACGCTATCATGGAAGGTGCTGACTGGTTCCACTGGTCGGGCATCACGCCGGCTATTTCCGATAAAGCTGCAGAACTGACCAAATTGGCTTGCGAGGCTGCCAAGCGTCACGGAGTAACGGTATCTGTAGACTTGAACTTCCGTAAGAAATTGTGGACCAAGGAAAAAGCCCAGTCTATCATGCGCCCGTTGATGCAATACGTGGATGTTTGCATCGGAAACGAAGAAGATGCGGAACTCTGCCTGGGATTCAAGCCCGATGCTGATGTAGAAGGCGGAAAGACCGATGCGGAAGGTTACAAAGGCATTTTTACTGCCATGGCGAAAGAATTCGGATTCAAGTATGTTATCTCTACCTTGCGTGAATCGTTCTCGGCTACTCACAATGGCTGGAAAGCAATGATTTATAACGGCGAAGAGTTCTATACATCGAAGCGTTACGACATCAACCCCATTATCGACCGTGTAGGTGGCGGCGACTCGTTCTCAGGCGGTATCATCCACGGTCTGCTGACGAAGCCGAATCAAGGCGAAGCATTGGAATTTGCCGTAGCTGCTTCTGCATTGAAACATACCATCAACGGTGACTTCAACCTTGTTTCGGTAGAAGAGGTAGAAGCACTGGCTGGCGGTGATGCAAGCGGTCGCGTACAACGCTAAATCTTTTTATTCACCACAGATTACACAGATAGGTTCATTTGATTTTAAAATAATCTGTGTAATCTGTGGTGAGAAATTTCATAAACTTAAAACTTTAAATTGTGGCAAAATTTGATAAGATAGCTGTGTTGAACAAAATCGGTTCAACCGGCATGGTGCCTGTGTTCTACCATAAAGACGCAGAAGTGGCAAAGAAAGTGGTTAAGGCTTGCTATGATGGCGGCGTGCGTGCTTTCGAGTTTACAAACCGTGGTGACTTCGCTCACGAGGTATTTGCCGAAGTAGTGAAGTTCGCCGCTAAGGAATGTCCTGAAATGGCGATGGGCGTAGGCTCTGTAGTAGACCCTGCTACGGCTGCGCTTTATATCCAGTTGGGAGCCAACTTCGTGGTAGGTCCGTTGTTCAATCCCGAAATCGCTAAGGTATGCAACCGCCGTTTGGTAGCTTACACTCCGGGATGCGGAAGCGTGTCCGAAGTAGGTTTTGCACAAGAAGTAGGCTGCGACCTGTGTAAGATATTCCCGGGTGATGTATTAGGTCCGAAATTGGTAAAAGGCATGTTGGCACCGATGCCGTGGTCGAAACTGATGGTGACCGGCGGTGTAGAGCCTACCCAGGAAAACCTGACTTCATGGATCAAGGCTGGTGTGTTCTGCGTAGGCATGGGTTCGAAGCTCTTCCCGAAAGATAGGGTAGCGGCAGAAGACTGGGCTTACATTACCGATAAGTGTAAGGAAGCGTTAGGCTATATTGCCGAAGCGCGCAAATAAAGGAACGAAAGTTCATTTTGTTTAAAGGTGTATAAAGCGAGAGGCGTCGCAGGCATGCGGAAGCATGTTTTGCGACGCTTTCTTTTTGTGCAAAGCATATTCGGAAGGATGCCATTGCCTTTGCGGAAGCCTCCTATTGTTGTTTCGGGCATCTCCCTTTTACGTTCTCCAATTGGAAACCGTACGGTTTTCAATTGGAGAACATACGGTTTTGATATCAAAAACGTACGGTTTCCAATTGGAGAACGTAAAAAGGAGACATCTGAAAACCGATTGTCTTCCTTTCGAAAATAAATTGTTAAATGAATGTCCTCATTTTGCCAAATTGCTTGTAGGGGCGTATCGCATACGCCCGAAAGCGTCCACGTGGGTAAGTTGGTGCATCCGGGCGTATGCGATACGCCCCTACATTGGCTATTTGCGTTATACCCAGTGCGGTAAAAAAATGTGCAGAAGCAGCTTATATCTGCATGGTAATATATTCATAAAGTGACATTTGTGCGGGCAGGTCGATGTTCAGCCGCATGCGTAAGCGCAAGGTTTTGGTGCGGACTGATGTCGGGTTGATGCCCAGCAGCGAAGCCTCGTCGTTGGTGTCGAATCCGAACAGGTAGAGGCAGCAGTATGCCCACTCCGATTCGTTCAGGTCGGGACAGCGGTTGATGACGTAACGGCGCAGGCCGGGATATACCTTTTGCGCTTGTTGTTTGATTTGTTCCCATAGCTCTTCGCCGATGAGCGTCCGGATGTTTTGCGGCTTCTTCTGCTTTGCCAGCTGGTGCAGTTTCTTATATACAGGCGAGCTTTCCAGCATGTTTTCCCGCAGGGTGCGGTAGCGGGCGGTCAGTGTTTCCATTTCTTCGCGCATCCGCTCCAGTGCCTTTTCCTCTTCTTCCGAATGTTTCAGCAGGGCGTTTTTCCGCTCCATCTCGATGGACAGTTCCAGCAGGCGGTTGCGTGTATCGCGCAGGTCGGCTTGTTGCAGCAGGAGTTTCTTTTCTGTCCGCTTGCGGTAGCCGAAGTATGTCCACAGCATGGCCAATACCACTATCAGGCATACGGCGAAAGCCAGCAGATAGCCCGTTTGCTTGAGCCGAAGCTCTGCGTTTTCGGTCATCAGCTTCTGGTGCTTGTAGCGGTTTTCTATTTCGAGTATTTTCGATTCGTTGGAAGCAATAGATAAGGAATCATTGATTTCTGTGTATTGTTCCAAGTAGTTGAGGGCTTGCTCAAATTTTCCTTCCAACTTGGCTATTTCGTATAAATTCCAATATACAACATAGCGGTTTATTCCTTCATCGATAGGTATCTTTTGCAAGATGTCTTTTGCCTTTTGTAGTTGGTTGGTTTCTATATATAGGCTGGCTAAAGCAAAGTAATCGGGAACTGGGTTGGCATCCTTGTTTAAAGCTTGGTAAAAATAGTTTTCTGCAGATTTGTATTCACCTTTCATTTGATAGATATTGCCATACGCATTCAGAATGGAACGGTAAACATTTTTATCGTTCAGTGTTTGGCAAAGAGAGTCAGCCTTTTGTAGATAGGTTAATGCTAATGATAAAGAATCCATAGCTGCATAATTCATGCAAATATCTCTTAATGCACACACATAGCTTCTTGGATTATTTGCTTTTTTAAACCAAAAAGCAGCTTCTGTCTTTTTCTCAAGTGATTTGGAGGTATATTCATAATCAAAATAGAGGTCTGCCATATACGAACAGGTATATCCCATTAATTGGTAATCCTCCTTTTCCTCTGCGATAGTATATATGCGTGCGTATATATTCATAGCTTTATCGCTTTCACCTTCATGGGCATGTGCCATGCCTAAATAGAATCCGGCTTTCAGGCATTCTTCTTCCGTGCCTTGTTTCTTGTACCAATTGAGTGTCCTTTCCATGTCTTCGATAGAAGGAACGGAAACATGAGAGGTGCGGTGCGAAAGCTCTGCTTTCAGCATGCACCAGCGCGCAAAGCTTCCGGCATTTAGTGTATCCGTATCGATGGAAGCCAATAAAGCGTAGGCACTGTCCGGTTGTGCTGGCATCAGGTTTTCTACCTTATTTAATAAAGTAGGGCTTGCCGGATGGTTATTGCATCCACCTAAAATGGTTGCAATAATCAAGACAAAAAATGGGTTAATAAAAATAGTTAATGAATATCCGCATTTTACCCAATTTGCTTGTAGGGGCGTATCGCATACGCCCCTACATGGGATGTTTGCGGATATTCATTTTATAAAAACATCGTTAGCAAAGGAATGCTAATCACCGAAAGCAGGGTGGTGATAAACGTGCCTTCCGCCATGATGACTTCCCCTTTCCCATACTGGATGCAGAACAGAGTGCCGTAGGAAGCTACGGGCATTGCTGCCAATACCACGTTGATGTTGGCGATGGTTTCCTCTACCCGGCACAGGCGCGAGAGGTATAATATCAGGAGGGGAACCAGCATCAGGCGGAGGGCAGACATGAGGTAGATAGCCGTATTGCTGAACATGCGCCAGATAGGGACCTGGGCAATGGAAGAGCCTACGATGAGCAGGGCGGCGGGCACGGTGATGTTTCCCAAGAGGACGAAAGGCGTGCTGAGCACTTTGGGAGGTATCCAGCCGGTCACTACAATCAGAATGGAAAGGTAAGAAGCTATCATCGCCGGACAATAGAGCGTGCGCCAATCGAAGCGTACCTTGCCTTCTCCTCCCGAAACGAAGAGGGTGCCGAACACGAATATCAGCAAGGTGCTGGGGAAGTTGAGGATGCAGGCATAAAACACCGCGTTTGCCCCGAAGATAGAAGCTACGATAGGGTAGCCGATAAAGCCTACATTGCCGAAAGCCAGCATGAAACTATAGATACCCCGGTCGGCAGCCTTTACGGGCAGGATCCGTGGAAGCAGGAAAGCTCCGCCGATAAGAACGATATAGGTAGCGAATCCCACGACGAGCAAGGGCAGGATAAAGCCTTTGTCGGGAAGCGTGTCGCCCATTACGGAAGACAGAATCAGGCTGGGGCAGGTTACGTTAATCACTAAAACAGATAGTTTGCGGTCGAAATCCGCGTCCATCATTTTCTTTTTGCTCAGGAAGTAGCCGATGATTACGATGATGAACAGAATAACCATCTGCGTCACAATAGCGTTCATAAGTCTTTGTTTATTGTCGTTGCAAAGATAGAAAAGAGTTTTGATAGTGTGAAACTCTTCACCTTATTTTCTCCGATAAGTTTGTTGGGCAGGGTATGAACTAATGTATGATGGAACGGCTTAGAATCTTCCTATACGTTTCGCACCGTTTCCGTAGAGACGATGTGCACATCGTCTTTACCATGTGCCGAAACAAATTAACGCTTGTTTATGTGAATATTAGCTGAAAAGTTTTTTGCTTATTCTTTTTTCTTATAAATTTGCAGCCTAAATTCGGGGAGGGTATTCCCGATAGGAAAAGACGAAAAAGCTAAATGCATTCTATATGAGTAAGAAATTTACCGAATATTCACAACTGAACCTTTCTGACATCAATAAGGAAGTGCTGAAGAAATGGGACGAGAACGACGTGTTCTCCCGCAGTATGACAGAACGTGAAGGGCATCCTTCTTTTGTATTCTATGAAGGGCCTCCTTCGGCAAACGGTATGCCGGGCATCCACCACGTAATGGCGCGTACGATTAAGGATACTTTCTGCCGTTATAAGACGATGAAAGGTTTTCAGGTAAAGCGCAAGGCTGGCTGGGATACGCACGGGCTTCCGGTGGAACTGGGTGTAGAGAAAGCGTTGGGCATTACGAAGGAAGACATCGGCAAGACCATTTCGGTGGCTGAATACAATCAGCATTGCCGCACGGACGTGATGAAGTTCACCAAGGAATGGACCGACCTGACCCACAAGATGGGCTATTGGGTAGACTTGGATAATCCGTATATTACGTATGACAACCGCTACATCGAAACCTTGTGGTGGCTTTTGCAACAACTTTATAAGAAAGGCTTGCTCTACAAAGGATATACCATCCAGCCTTATTCTCCCGCGGCAGGCACGGGACTTAGCTCGCACGAACTGAACCAGCCGGGATGTTACCGGGACGTAAAAGACCTTACTGTAGTAGGCCAGTTCAAGATAAAGAACCCGAAACCCGAAATGGCGGAGTGGGGAACTCCTTATTTCCTGGCATGGACCACTACACCGTGGACATTGCCTTCGAATACCGCGCTCTGCGTTGGTCCGAAGATAGACTATGTAGCTGTGCAGACTTACAATCCTTATACCGGCGAGAAGATTACGGTAGTTCTGGCAAAGGCTTTGCTTTATACACACTTCAACAAGAAGGCGGAAGGCATGGCGCTGGAAGACTACAAGCCGGGCGACAAGCTGGTACCGTTTAAGGTGGTAGGCGAATACAAGGGACCGGACTTGGTAGGCATGGAATACGAACAGCTTTTCCCGTGGGTGAAACCCGTAGAGTTGGACGAAAACGGAAACTGGCGTGACGCTTCTGCCAAGGCTTTCCGTGTCATTGCGGGTGACTATGTGACCGTAGAAGACGGTACGGGTATCGTACACATTGCTCCGACCTTCGGTGCTGACGATGCTTTCGTGGCAAAAGCCGCTGGCATCCCTTCGCTCTTCATGATTAACAAGAAAGGCGAGACACGTCCGATGGTCGACCTGACCGGAAAGTTCTACCTGCTGGACGAACTGGACGAGAAGTTCGTTGCCGAGTGTGTGGACGTAGATATTTATAAGGAGTATCAGGGCAGATGGGTGAAGAATGCATACGACCCTCAGTTCACCGTCGATGGCAAATATGATGAGAAGGCGGCGCAAGCAGCTGAATCGCTCGATGTATATATCTGCATGAAGATGAAGCAGGCGAACCAAGCGTTCAAGATGGAAAAGCACGTGCACAACTATCCGCACTGCTGGCGTACCGACAAGCCGGTGCTTTACTATCCGCTTGATAGCTGGTTTATCCGCTCTACGGCTTGCAAGGAACGGATGATTGAGCTGAACAAGACCATCAACTGGAAACCGGAATCGACCGGTTCGGGACGTTTCGGCAAATGGCTGGAGAACCTGAACGACTGGAACCTGAGCCGTTCGCGCTATTGGGGGACTCCGCTTCCTATCTGGCGCGACGAAGACGGTGCCGAAATCTGCATCGGTTCGGTAGAAGAATTATATAATGAAATCGAGAAAGCGGTTGAGGCTGGTTTCATGGCGGAGAATCCGTACAAGAAACTGGGCTTCGTTCCGGGAAAATATACGAAAGAGAATTACGACAAGATAGACTTGCACCGTCCGTATGTGGACGATATCATCTTGGTTTCGCCTGCGGGCAAACCGATGAAGCGCGAGGCGGACCTGATAGACGTATGGTTTGATTCGGGTTCGATGCCTTACGCGCAATTGCACTATCCGTTCGAGAACAAGGAACTGGTGGATAGCCGTTCATATTATCCGGCAGATTTCATCGCCGAAGGTGTAGACCAGACCCGCGGATGGTTCTTTACCCTCCATGCGATAGCTACGATGGTATTCGATAGCGTGGCTTACAAGAATGTCATTTCCAACGGATTGGTGTTGGATAAGAACGGAAACAAGATGTCGAAACGTTTGGGCAATGCGGTAGACCCGTTCAGTACCATCGAGAAGTTCGGTTCCGACCCCTTGCGCTGGTACATGATTACGAACTCGGCTCCGTGGGATAACCTGAAGTTTGATACGGACGGAGTGGACGAAGTGCGCCGCAAGTTCTTCGGCACCTTATATAATACCTATTCGTTCTTTGCTCTTTATGCCAATGTAGACGGCTTTACCTATGCCGAGAAAGAAGTGCCGGTATCAGAACGTCCGGAAATCGACCGCTGGATTCTGTCTTTGCTCAATTCGTTGATAAAAGATGTAGATGCTTGCTTCAATGATTACGAGCCTACAAAGGCAGGACGCTTGATAACGGATTTCGTAAACGATAACCTGAGTAACTGGTATGTGCGCCTGAACCGGAAACGTTTCTGGGGAAGCGCGATGTCGCAAGACAAATTGTCGGCTTACCAGACCTTATACACTTGTCTGGAAACGGTGGCGAAACTGATGGCTCCGATTGCTCCGTTCTATGCCGACCGCCTGTATATCGACCTGATAAAGGTGACGGAGCGTGACCATGTGGTATCGGTACACTTGGCAAACTTCCCCGTAGCGGATGAAAGCCTGATAGACAAGGAACTGGAAGCGCGTATGCAGATGGCGCAGGATGTGACTTCGATGGTACTGGCTTTGCGCCGCAAGGTGAATATCAAGGTGCGCCAGCCGCTTCAATGCATCATGGTTCCCGTAGTGGATGAGGAACAGAAACGTCACATCGAGGCAGTGAAGGATTTGATTTTAAGTGAGGTGAATGTGAAAGAGCTTCAGTTTGTAGAAGAAGCCGGTGTGCTGGTGAAGAAGGTGAAATGTGACTTCAAGAAGCTGGGGCCGAAGTTCGGTAAGCAGATGAAAGCCGTAGCAGCAGCTGTGGCAGAATTGTCGCAGGAAGCCATTGCCGAACTGGAACGGAACGGGAAATATGCGCTTCAGCTTGCGGATGGAGAAGCGGTAATAGAAGCATCGGATGTGGAAATCTACAGCGAAGATATCCCCGGCTGGCTGGTTGCTAACGAAGGCAAGCTGACGGTAGCACTTGAGGTGACCATCACTGAATCCTTGCGCCGTGAAGGTATAGCACGTGAACTGGTGAACCGCATTCAGAATATCCGTAAGAACAGTGGTTTTGAGATAACCGACAAGATTCATTTGGTATTGTCAAAAAATCCGAATACAGATGATGCGGTAAAAGAATATAATACGTATATTTGCAACCAAGTGCTGGCAAACTCATTGGAACTGTCTGATGAGGTGCCGGGTGGTGTTGAACTGAACTTTGATGATTTCACGTTGTATGTGAAAGTGTCGAAACTCTAATTATTAACTTTAAAATTATTATTTTATGGCTGAAAAGACAAGATATTCTGACGCAGAACTCGAAGAATTCCGCGCTATTATCATGGAGAAACTTCAGCTCGCCGAGCGCGACTATGAAAAATTGAAAAGCAGTATCATGAATACGGACGGCAACGATACGGACGATACTTCCCCTACTTATAAAGTATTGGAGGAAGGTGCCAACACGTTGTCGAAAGAAGAGACAACCCGCCTGGCAGCCCGTCAGCTGAAGTTCATCCAGAACTTGCGTGCCGCATTGGTACGTATTGAGAACAAGACGTACGGCATTTGCCGCGAGACGGGGAAACTGATTCCGAAAGAAAGGTTGCGTGCCGTGCCTCATGCCACGCTGAGCATTGAGGCAAAGCAGCATGGAGTAAAATAAATGATTGAGTCGGCAAGGTATCGGTTGACAAGGTGACAGGGCTGTAAGATAGAAAGATAAAATGTCCGAAAGAACCTTGTCAACTTGTCAACTCGTTAGCTTGTCACCTATAATAAAGTGGATAGATGAAGAAGATTCTGACGCAAGGGCGTCTGGCGGCTTTGATAGTTTTCGTGGTATTGGTAATAGACCAGGTAATCAAGATTTGTGTGAAGACAGGAATGTACTTACACGAAAGCATTCATATTACAGATTGGTTTTATCTTGTTTTTGTGGAAAATAAAGGAATGGCTTTTGGAATGGAAATCCTTCCGAAGCTACTTCTTACGATGTTCCGTATTGTGGCAGTCATATTCATTACGTGGTATTTGTATAAGGCTACGCATCGGGCAGAAAAGTTGAAAACAGGGTATATCGTTTGTTTGGCTTGTATGCTGGCTGGAGCCATAGGCAACATCATTGATTGTGTGTGCTATGGTGAAATTTTCAGCGAGAGTACTTCTTATACACTGGCCCATTGGGTGCCGGTAGGTGAAGGATATGGCTCTTGGCTGCATGGCAAGGTGGTGGATATGTTCTATTTCCCTATTATTGATACTTATTGGCCCGACTGGATGCCTTTCTGTGGCGGTGACCGCTTTATTTTCTTCAGTCCCATTTTTAATTTTGCAGACGCTTCAATCAGTTGTGGAGTGATTGCAGCATTTTTGTTTTATAGTCGGACATTGGGACAAGAGTTTCAGAAAATGGAGAATACCAAGGAAGAAAAACAATCATGAGAACAACGACTGGATTGTATGTAGTATTGGCTTTAGGCTTGCTGGCAAGTTGCGGGAAGAAGATTCCCGATGACATTATCCAGCCGGATGCCATGGAGAGTCTGCTGTATGATTATCATCTGGCTTCTACCATGAGCACCTCGTTGCCGTATGCCGAATCGTACAAGAAAGACGCTTATTTGGATTATGTTTTCCAAAAGCATCAGGTGACCGAGGCCGAGTTTGACTCGTCGATGGTATGGTATACCCGTCATGCAGAGGAACTGGCAACAATTTACCGCAGCTTGCAGGAACGGTTGGAGAAAGAGGAAAAGCAGATGAAGGAAGTAGTGGCAAAGCGGGACAATCAGATTGATGTCTCGATGTCGGGCGATACGGTAGATGTATGGCAAGACCGTCCGTTGTATTGGCTCTCTGCTTCTCCGTTGACCAACAAGGTGGTTTTTGATTTGAAGACGGATACGACATTCAAGCCTTATGATGCTATGGAGCTGAAGGCTGATTTCCACTTTATCCCTTCTTCGGCGAAACAATCGGGCAAGGCTGTCATGGCACTTAATTTTTATTTCGATAACGACAGTGTGCAAGGCTTGACCCGCATGGTTACACATTCGGGGATGCAGCGTTTGTATCTGCGTCCCGATTCGGCTTTTGCCATTCAAAGCATCAGTGGTTTTGTTTATTTTATGGATGAAGAGTCTACGGGAACATCGTTATTGGTAAATGATATCCATTTGACCCGTTATCACGTAAAAGAGAAAGAAGCTGTTTCTGTGCCGGATACTGTTGCAGTCAGAGATACATCAAGGCTGGAGCGGAAAGAAAGAGTGGTAGGCCGTAGTCAAATACAACCTGTCAGGAAAATAGAGAACAGAAAATGAGACGTGTGGCTACGCACCGTGTTTACCAAGTGAATACAGGGGATTGGCTGTCTTTTCCGGTGCTTGAATTGGATGAAGCTGGGAATGTTGTCCGGATATATCCGTTGGCAGAGGAAATCAGTCATACAGAATGGTTGCCTGGCATGATTTTCGTGTCTCCTTTTTTTATAGAAAGAAAAGGTAGCGAGCCGTTTTCTGTTTTTTTTCATCGGCTGAATCAGGAAGTGGCATGCTTGCCTGTCAGTTCTTTGTCTTGCCGTGCCTATTGGCTTACTTCTTTCAATCTTTCTGCATTAGAATTTACTTCGGAAAGCCGTATCATTGCATTATAGTTGTCTGTTAATACTTATTCGTCAAAGTTTAGCCGGAGTTGAATCCATTCTTTTTTCTCGCTGTTGCGAGAGGTAAACGAATTTTCTTTGGGATTGGATACGGAAAGTCCCAGCAGGCGCACAGGGTGAGTTTCGTAATCTACTCCATTCAGTAATTGCTTGGCGAGAGGGAGGATTTCTTTCAGGGTGCGGAGCGGTTTGTCTGTACTCAAGCTACGGGTGATTTGGGTGAAATCATGGAATTTCACCTTAAGGGTCAGGGTAGAGCCTTGGAAGTTTTTCCGTTCTAAGCGTTCGCACAGTTCGCAGGCCACGTGGTATAATTCGATGATGACCGCAGAACGTACAGATATGTCTTTTTCCAGGGTATGCTCGCACCCGATGGATTTACGGATACGGGTTGGTTCTACAGGCCGGTTGTCAATACCGCGGGCGAAATCGTAGTAAATCTGTCCAGCTTTACCGAATTGGCGCACAAGCATTTCCAGCGAACATTCGCGCAATGTCCGTCCGTTATAGATACCTAGAATATGCATTTTTTGTGCCGTGACGGGGCCTACACCCCAAAAAGCCTCAATAGGTAAGTGATCGATAAAGTCTTGTGCCTGTGCCGGATGGATGGTGCATAAGCCGTCAGGCTTGCGGAGGTCGGAAGCTACTTTGGCGAGGAATTTGTTGTAGGATATACCTGCCGAAGCTATGAGGTGCAGTTCATCGCGGATGCTTCGTTTGATTTCACGGGCTATATCTACCGCCAGTTCCATGCCTTTCTTATTCTCGGTCACATCGAGAAAGGCTTCGTCCAGCGAGATGGGTTCGATGAGGTCGGTGTAGCGGTGGAAGATTTCGTGTATCTGTGCTGATACTTCTTTGTACACGTCCATTCTGCCTTCGATGAAATGAAGATGAGGGCAGAGTTTACGCGCTTTGACCGACGACATAGCAGAACGTACACCGTACTTGCGGGCTTCGTAGCTGGCAGCAGCCACTACGCCGCGTTTGTCGGCGTGGCCTACGGCAACGGGTTTTCCTTTCAACTCGGGATGGTCGCGTTGCTCGATAGATGCATAGAAGGCATCCATGTCAATATGGATGATTTTTCGTTCGGTTGTCATAAAGTAAGGCTTTCTTCGTGCAAATTTAATGAAAGTTTTGTACTTTTGTGCGACTTGTGGTTTTTGGAACACAAGGATGCGGAGGCGCAAAGCGTTTTCTTGAAGATTTTTTTGTGTTTTTGTGTCTCGACGCTTCTGTATTCCTTATATAAATAGGTATGATATGATGAAAGAAGAAATCAGGAAAGCATGTGAAGTGATGTATAAAGGAGGAGTGATTCTCTATCCCACTGATACGGTATGGGGCATCGGGTGTGATGCTACCAACGAGGAAGCAGTGAAACGGGTGTATGAAATCAAGCGGAGGGCAGACAGTAAGGCGATGCTTGTGCTGGTAGATAGTCCGGTAAAGGTCGACTTTTATGTACGTGAGGTTCCTCCTGTAGCATGGGATCTGATAGAGATGACCACCAAACCCTTGACCATCATTTACGATGGCGCGAGAAATTTGGCACCTAACCTGCTTGCCGAAGACGGGAGTGTAGGTATCCGTGTGACCAATGAGGCTTTTTCGAAAGAACTTTGTTTTCGTTTCCGCAAGGCTATCGTTTCCACTTCGGCAAATATCAGCGGGCAGCCGTCACCGGCAGTATTCAGCGAAATAAGTGAGGAAATCAAGCAGGCTGTGGATTATGTGGTAGACTATCGTCGGGAAGAAACCGGTCATCCCAAACCATCCAGCATCATTAAGTTGGGTAAAGGGGGCGAAGTGAAGATTATCCGTGAATGAAATGAACTCCATGCGAGGAAAGAAACGGGGGTTAACACGATGAGGCGATTTTTTATTTATGGAATGATAATTCATGAAAATCTGCATGTATCCGTGTTTCTTCCGGGTGAATTAAATAACTGAAAATAATGAGGACTTCTGAAGAGAAATGGGATGTGCTTCAGCGTTTCATCAAGTGGCGCGAGAAGCACATTAAAGACAAACAGTTCATTCTGATACTGAGCTTGCTGGTAGGTGTGTTTACGGCACTGGCAGCTTACGTGTTGAAGTTTCTGGTAGAATATATCAAAGAGTTCCTGACTGACCGTTTCGACCCGATGGGTGCCAACTGGCTGTACTTGGTATATCCGGTGGTCGGTATTTTTATTACAGGATTGTTTATCCGTAAGGTAGTGCGTGATGACATCAGTCATGGGGTGACAAAAATCTTGTATGCTATCTCGCGGAAGCAGAGTCACATCAAGCGGCATAATATGTGGTCGTCAGTGTGTGCTTCGGCAATAACCATCGGCTTCGGTGGTTCAGTGGGAGCCGAGGCGCCGATTGTGCTGACTGGTTCGGCTATCGGTTCTAACTTGGGAAGCCTGTTTCGCCTGGACCATAAGACGTTAATGCTTCTGGTGGGATGCGGGGCAGCCGGGGCAGTATCTGGTATCTTCAAGGCACCCATTGCGGGGCTGGTGTTTACGCTGGAAGTGCTGATGATTGACTTGACAATGGCATCCTTGCTTCCGTTGCTTATCACTAGCGTGACAGCTGCTTCGGTGTCTTACCTGCTGACGGGTACGGAGGCGATGTTCCAGTTTCATCTGGATTATCCTTTTTCGCTGGAGCGTATTCCTTATGCCATCGGGCTGGGTATCTTCTGCGGATTGGTGGCATGGTATTTTACCCGTGCAATGAACTGGATAGAGAATATCTTTCGCCGTTATCCCAACCCGTACGTGAAGTTTGTGATAGGAGGAGCGATGTTGAGTGTTCTGATTTTCCTTTTCCCGCCGCTTTACGGTGAAGGCTACGATACTATTACACTGCTGCTGAACGGTACCAAGGAGAGCGAATGGGACACGGTAATGAATAATTCGCTTTTTTATGGTGATACGCACTTACTGATACCTTACCTGTTACTGATTATCCTGTTTAAGGTGTTTGCTTCCAGTGCTACGAACGGCGGTGGAGGCTGTGGTGGTATTTTTGCTCCGAGCCTTTTCCTAGGGTGTATTGCCGGTTTCGTTTTCTCGTACGTATGCAATGAATGTGATTTGGCCACTACTTATATCCCGGAAAAGAACTTTGCTTTAATGGGAATGGCGGGCCTGATGTCGGGCGTAATGCATGCTCCGCTGACAGGTGTTTTCCTGATTGCAGAACTGACAGGTGGTTATGCCTTGTTCTTGCCGCTGATGATTGTTTCGGTGTGTGCCTACCTTACTATTATTGTGTTCGAACCTCATAGCATCTATTCGATGCGTCTGGCGAAGAAGGGCGAACTGATAACTCATCATAAAGACAAGGCAGTGCTGACATTGATGAACATCGAGAGTATTGTGGAGAACGATTTTCTGAAAGTTCGCCCAGACATGGACTTAGGCGAGATGGTGAAAGTTATCTCTCAGTCGAAACGTAATCTGTTTCCCGTGGTTGATGTCAACGATGAATTGATAGGCATCGTGAAGCTGGACGACATACGGAACATTATCTTTCGCCAGGAGCTGTATCACCGGTATTGGGTGGAAGGCTTTATGGAAAAGCCTAAGGCACGCATCGTAAAAACCGATTCGATGGAAGAGGTGATGAAGAAATTTGATACTACGGGTGCATGGAACTTGCCGGTAGTAGATGAGGCTAACCGTTATTTGGGATTCGTGTCGAAGTCGAAAATGCTGAATACCTATCGTCAGGTGTTGGTAGACCTTTCGGCAGAATGAGAAACATAAACAAGAAAAAGATATATGGAAAAGACTGATTTACGTATCGTCTATATGGGTACTCCTGAATTTGCAGTGGAGAGTCTGAAATGTCTGGTAGAGGGCGGATACAATGTAGTAGGGGTTATCACGATGCCCGACAAGCCGGTGGGACGTCACGGAAGTGTGCTCCAGCCCAGTCCGGTAAAAGAGTTTGCTGTTTCACAAGGATTAAAGGTGTTGCAGCCAGAAAAACTGAAAGACGAACATTTTCTGGAAGAACTTCGTGCCTTGCATGCTGACCTTCAAATCGTGGTGGCGTTCCGGATGTTGCCCGAAGTGGTATGGCAAATGCCCCGTTTGGGTACATTTAATCTTCATGCTTCCTTATTGCCTCAATATCGGGGAGCGGCTCCTATCAATTGGGCGGTCATCAATGGAGAGACAGAAACGGGTATCACTACCTTCTTTCTAAAGCACGAAATCGATACGGGGGAAATTATCGACCAGGTCCGTGTTCCCATAGCCGACACGGACAATGTAGGTATGGTTTATGACCGACTGATGAGGCTAGGGGGTAATCTGGTGCTGAAGACTGTCGATGCTATCCTTAATAATAATGTGAAGACTGTTCCACAGGAAAAATTGGCAGAAGGAACCGTCCTTCATCCGGCACCAAAGATATTCAAGGAAACGTGTCGCATCGACTGGACGAAAGGCGTGAAGGCGGTATACGACTTTATCCGTGGATTGTCACCTTATCCTGCTGCGTGGACAGAACTGTGTGAACCGGATGCATTGCCTGTTACATTGAAGATATATGAGACAACCAAGGAATTTGCCAGCCATTCGCTGGTCCCTGGTACCATTGTGACCGACAGAAAGTCTTATTTCAAGGTAGCTACTACAGACGGTTACCTTCATCTTCTGTCGTTGCAGCTGGCAGGCAAGAAACGGATGGATGTTTCCGATTTTCTGCGAGGTTATCGCCATACGGACGCGGCAACGGTGAGGTAAGGGTAAAATTATAGTTTCCAGCAGATGAAAGAATTTATTCTTTCAGTGCTTTCCATTCGGCACGGCTGTTTGCCCCACTGTTATAGAAAATTCTGAAACCTTTATAACCGGAAGGGTAGAACTGGTCGATGCTTTCCAGTGTGAACGAAATCATCGATTCGGTGGAGGTGGTGGCGTAATCACCTCCGGCATCGTGTCGTAATTCTACGGGTAGCAGGCCTTCGGTATCGGGACTGCTGCCTTCTTTCACTATCAGATTGAACCGATGGTAAGTTTGTGCACTTCCTTCGTAAGTATATTGGATATTGAGGTGATTTTTGCTGAGCGATGCATTGGTGATTTGCAGCGGGTCAGTTCCAAACATGTCTACACTGTCTGCTTTTAGCATTTCGGCTCTTCGGGTTTCCACTTTATAAAGCAGGTCGACAATACGCACAGGGTAACTTTCGTGGGTGCTTCGTGGAGTGACATAGTTTAAGTAGACGAATCCTATCAGTACGCGTTGTCCGGTAGAGTCGGCGTCTATTTGGCTGATCATTTCTGGGTTTTCGGGCATCAGAGTGCCGTATCTGTCCGATTCAATGGACAGGAGTTCTCCGTTCATCATTACAGTGCCCAAGGTGGAGAATGTGCCAGCATCGCTTTGGGTCAGGTTGTCGAGGGTATCGTCCTTGGTCAGTGTACAAGAGGGAAGAGTTCCCATAAGCCCCGCAATAGTCAAGGCAACTAAAAAGTATTTTACTTTCATCATAAAATCTGTATCTTTGTCATTTTTATGAATAAATGCGAGAGGGGCATAATTACTGCATCTGCCTTTGTTAAAACAATTTAACGCACATTTTTGGAAGAGTCGATGCAGTATTTGCACAATCATTACATTTTCAATAAAAATGCAACAGAAAGCAGACATATCAGAAGAAGAACTGGTGCTTCGATGTAAGCAGAAAGATATGCAGGCACGCCGTTTGCTCTACGAGCGTTATGGTGGTGCTTTGCTGGCTATTTGTCTTCGCTATACAGGAGACAAAGAGGTTGCCGAGGATATCTTGCACGATGGCTTCCTGCGCATTTTTGAATCTATAAGCCAACAGTTTACCTATCAGGGCGAAGGTTCGTTAAAGGCATGGCTTTCGCGGGTGATGGTCAATGAGGCACTTGGCTATCTGCGTAAGCGGAATGCCCAAGTACAGCAGGAAGTGTTGCTGGATGAGATTCCCGATATGCCCGATGCTGACGAAGACGATTTCAATGGCATACCTCCCTCGGTTTTGATGCAGATGGTCAAGGAATTACCTGAAGGCTACCGCACAGTGTTTAATCTTTATGTGTTCGAGGATAAGAGTCATAAGGAAATAGCTTCGATGCTGGGAATCACGGAGCATACTTCATCGTCCCAGTTCTATCGGGCAAAGAATTTGCTGATTAAAAAAATTAATAATTATAGAAAAAAGGAGTTGCAATGATGGACAAAGACAGATGGGCTGCACATTTTAAGAAAAAGATGGAGGACTATTCCGAACCTTTGCCTGAAGGGTTGTGGGAAAGACTGGAAGCAGAAATGTCATCTTCGCCGAAGGTTGTGCCGATGTGGCGGATGCGGCGTTTTGCTGTAGCTGTTGCAGCGGCGTTGGTGGTATCTGTATCGGTTCTTACTGCTTGGTTAGCAGGATTCTGGGCTGAAGAACTTGAGCAGCCCGATGCTGTGGTGGCAGAAAAGAATACCTTCCCAGTTGCTCCTGATGAAAAACCTTTGCTTCCTTCTGTATCCCGTCCTTTATCGAAGGTGGCAGTCGAAACACCTTTACTGGCTGATGCCCGAATGACACATTCGCTAAGTGAGTCGCCGGTGCAGTCTTTGTCGGAGGTGGATGATTCGGAAACGGTTGCGACGCCAGAAGGTGAGGAGAGTACACGACAAACAGGAGAAAATCTTCTCTCTGCTTCCGAATCAAAGGTGCGTAAGCATCGCCGTGCATTTGATCAGGAACAGATGCAGCGGAACCGTGAAGTGTGGGAAGGGAAAAAGGAAAATGCTGAAAACCGTCATTGGTCAATAGGGCTCAATACAGGAAATATGCCTTTCAGTTCGTCTAACTCATTCAATGGGGTAGGTCGATTGAGTTTACAGGCTGCGCAAGTTTCGGTATCGGATATGGTGATGGCTTCCGAAGATGCCGGACGTACTGCTTATAATCAGTTATTGTTTAATAATCGTGACCAGACTTCGAAGACCGAGATACATCACAAGATGCCTGTCACAGTGGGGGCATCGTTTAAATGGAATTTCTCGTCCCGATGGGCACTTGAGACAGGGTTGACTTATACGCTCCTTTCGTCCGACCTTCGTTCGGGGACGGATACCTATCTCGAAGAAGAGCAGAAGTTGCATTATATCGGCGTACCGGTGAAATTGCATCGTTCACTGTTTGACAGCCGGTGGATTTCGCTTTATGCTTCGGCAGGTGGAATGGTGGAAAAATGTGTGTCTGCCAGTCAGGATGTGGTTTATGTCAACGGAATGACTTCGCGTGAGACGGAACATCACTCGTTGCATATTAAGGAATGGCAATGGTCGGTAACGGCGGCTGCAGGTGTACAAGTGAACATCACACCGCAGATAGGGTTGTATGCCGAGCCGGGTATTGCATATTATTTTGATGATGGAAGTGATGTGGAAACTATCCGGAAGGAACATCCACTTAATTTTAATCTTCAAGTGGGTTTGCGGTTCAGCTTGACGAAGTAGGTGTCATAGGAACAGTTTCTTAAAATGGGGGGTGAGTTTGTTTTGCACAATTTTTCTTAAAAACAGCAGGATATCTGAATAAATTTACGTATGTTTGTTATTCATTAATAACTAAGACGTATGAAAACAGACTTGAAAATATCTCCTTCCCTGCTTGCTGCCGATTTCAGCAATCTGGAACTAGAACTTGAGAAGGTAAATCAGAGTGATGCCGACTGGTTGCATATTGATATCATGGACGGTGTGTTTGTACCGAACATTTCTTTTGGATTTCCCGTATTGAAATATGTGGCGAAACTTTCACAGAAGCCATTGGATGTACATCTGATGATTGTGCAGCCCGAGAAGTTTCTCCGTGAAGTGAAAGAGTTGGGGACAATGATGATGAATGTGCATTACGAGGCTTGTGTGCACTTGCATCGGGTAATACAACAGATAAAAGATGCCGGTATGAAGGCTGGTGTGACACTGAATCCATCCACCCCGGTATCAATGTTGGAAGACATTATCAATGATGTGGACATGGTACTGCTGATGAGTGTAAATCCTGGATTTGGTGGACAGAAGTTTATTGAAAATACCATAAATAAAGTACGCGCCTTACGTTCATTGATTGACCGAAAGCAGGCTGATGTGTTGATAGAAGTGGATGGAGGAGTAAACTTGGAAACAGGTGCCCGGCTGGTAGAAGCGGGAGTAGATGTGTTGGTGACAGGAAGTACGGTGTTTAAGGCACCCGATTTTGGAGAAATGGTGCATCAACTGAAATCATTGGCTCATTGATGTGCTTGACCGTTTGACTGCTTACCCGTTGTTCCGGTTGACTCTTGCTTTGGCAACCGGAATTTTTGTTTCCGGATTTTTCTTTTCGGAAATCACATGTGTGTCAGAGCTGGAGATAGCATGGGGATGTACTTTTGTAATTGCTTTGGCATGCTATCCTTTGAAAGTTTACCGGTGGCGGATGCTTTTCGGGATAGTGGTTTATGTGAATGTCGCTTTATTAGGGGCAGTCTTGTTTTTATCAGAGCGGGAGGCGATTCGTTATGCATGGGTAAAAAAACCGGTTGTTTACATCGGTACAATCGTGGATGTTCCTCATCATAAGCCGAAAACCATGCAGGCAGTGGTGCAAGTAGAATGTATGAAAGTCGATTCGGCACAGTGCTGGCAGGCTGTGGATCGGAAAATTGTGTTATACTGGATGCCGGATTCTATTCAAGGTGTATTGTCATGCGGTGATCGTTTGGTCTTTCGTTCACGTATCAGTCGTCCGGTTTCGGATGTTGAACTTTCCGGTTTTGATTATGGATTGTATCTGGAGCGTCAAGGTATCGCAGGTACTGCGGTAGCCTTTGCCGGAGACTGGCAGAAACTGAAGAGCCATACAAGTCTTTCTTTCCGGCAGCGTGCTCTGCTTTATCGTGAGCAGATTGTTCGTATTTTCCAGTCGTGGGGGTTGGAAGGAGAAGTTCTTGCTGTGGTTTCGGCACTTACGGTAGGGGATAAGAGCGAGTTGACACAAGAACTGAAAGATTCGTATACGGCTGCAGGAACCAGTCACATATTGGCATTGTCTGGAATGCATATTGTTCTATTGGCTTTCATTGTGTCGTGGATACTTTATCCTTTGCGATATGTGCGTGGTGGAAAATGGCTCTTAAGTATTTTGATTGTAATTTTTTTATGGAGCTTTGCTTTTCTTTCAGGTTTAAGTCCTTCGGTGATTCGTGCGGTGGTCATGTATACTTTGTGTGTGGTGGCTGCCGTATTTACAGAAAGTAGGTTCGCAGGTGTCTCATCCGTTTCGTTGGCTGCTTTTTTGATGTTGCTTTATCAGCCGATGTATCTGTTTGATGTCAGTTTTCAGTTGTCTTTTGTGGCTGTATTGTCTTTGCTGGTTATTTATCCGTTGGTGGAAAGGCTGTTGCATAGTCGTTGGTGGGTACTCAATTATCTTTGGCAATCTTTGGCAATATCGTTTGCAGCCCAGCTGGGGACACTTCCTTTTATCTTGTGTTATTTCGGTACATTCCCTGCTTATTTTTTACTTGCCAATCTGGTTGTGACTCCTTTATCTGTTGTTATTTTAGCATTGACGCTAATCTGTTTGGTATGCGGAGCGATATCTTGGCTGGTGAAAGGATTGTCTTTGTCAGTGCAAGTATTGAATGGGATAATGGAGTGGGTACAGGGGTTGTCTGGGTCTCAAATTACGTCTGTTTATTTTTCTCCGTTGCAGGCGTGGCTGTTGGCTTTGTGTATAGTGGCAGCTTTATTGTATGTTTCCCGTAGGTCTGCTCGGAAACTGATTGCAGTTTTGTGTTGTTTGGATGTTTTAATGGTTACATTTCTTGTTGACCGTCTGGCTTTGACAGAGGATTATCTTTATTTTTCTCGTTCTGGCATCTATACAAAGCGCGAGCACAATGTCGTGCAATTATTTGCAAAGAATGGTATCTGTCAAATAAAAACATTACGGGTAGCACTGGCTAATGATGCACGCTGGAAAGACAAAGAAGTAACGGAACGGCTTCCGCTTGACTATATTTATATATGTAAAGGATTTAAAGGAGATATGGAGGATTTGACTGCTCTTTTCCAGTTGAGGAAGGTTGTGTTTGATAATGCATTGAATGAATCGTATAAAAAACGATTGAGGGACGAATGTGAATCATTAGGGATAGCTTGTGTGGATATGACAGAAAAGGGTTCGTATGCTGTGTTGATAAAGTGAACTTCGTCTGGTGTAAGATTAATAATCTTCCGCTTGTAAGATTAATAATCTTACAGCCTGAAGATTATTAATCTTACAGCGGATGGACTTATATGAGTTTGCCGACGCACCTATATCCGCGGGCTTCCGCAACCGGCTGCGTCTTGCTATGAATTCTATCTTTTGTTCACGCTTTCTTTTCTTTGATGAATCCCACACAGCAAGCACCGGCAAAGAGCAATATGCCAGCCAGTACCAGCATATTTACTTCGGGAGGAACATTGCCTTCACGGGTGAATAAATGAAGTATTTGTCCTCCTGTAGCGGCTGCTACAATTTGTGGGATGCAGATGGTTCCATTGAAAAGTCCCAAATATGTTCCCATGTGGCCGCCCGATAGTGAGTTGGTCAGGATGGTGAACGGAAGAGCCAGCATGGCAGCCCAAGCGCAACCTATCAGCAGGAATGCAACAAACAGCAGGTATTGGTCGTGGATGAAGAAGGTAGACACAAAGCCGATGCCTCCCAGTACCAGACTCAAGGAATAAACTAGCTTGCGGCTCTTGAAAGAAGGCAGGATTACCGCCCATATAACCGAACCGATGGCCTGTACGGCAAATAAAATACCCACCCAGTCGCCTGCATTTTGGTATTGTTTCGATTGTGTATCGAGTACCAGTGAGGTTATTCCGTCTTTCACGATTTCGACAGAAGGTGTGTCGAATACGTTGGCGGCTACCGTTCCGTTAGTGTATGTCCACATGAACATGAATGCTGCCCAGCAGAAGAACTGTACCAGCCCTACCGTCCAGAAAGCTTTCGGTGCTTTGACCAGCAGGCGGAACACATTTGTTTTTTCTTCTTCTCCGCTAGTGGCAATGCCATGGTATTCGGCATAGAGTTGCGGTGGATATTCTTTCACTTTCACGGTGGTGTAGATAACACATAGGATTAAGATGGTGGCGCCTACGTAGAATGAGTAGATGACCGAGTCGGGGATAACACCTTTGGGAGCGATATTGCTGATGCCAAGAGTAGCGAAAATAAAGGGAAAGAGGTAGCCTGCAAGGCTTCCGGCATTGCAGAGGAAACTTTGTATGGAATAGGCAAGTCCCTTTTGTTTCTCGTTCACCATGTCACCTACCATCATTTTGAACGGTTGCATGGCGATGTTGATGGAGGTGTCGAGCAACATCAGTGAGAACAGACCGAAAACCATAGCTGCCGATACGGTCATACCGAAGCTCCCGGCATTGGGTAGCATACACATTACCAATACGGCGATGATGGCTCCGATGAACAAATAAGGGATGCGCCTGCCGAAACGGCACCATGTACGGTCGCTGAACACTCCGATGAGCGGCTGTACGATGATTCCCATTAGGGGAGGTAGTATCCAGAAGTAACTCAGGCTGTGAGGGTCGGCACCCAGCGTGGAGAAGATGCGGCTAATGTTGGCGCTTTGCAGGGCGTAGGCTATCTGTACGCCGAAAAAGCCGAAACTGATGTTCCACAGTTTCCAGAAACTAAGGTTAGGTATTTCTTTCATGGTTTATGAGTGTTTTTATAATCTTATTGTTTCGAATAGCACGCGACTGCACGGACGAACTACAATCGTCCGTGCAGTCGCGTAATTATTTTTATCTTCCGCTTTCGTCTATCATCCGGCGTACTTTGTCATTGAAGGCATCTTGTTTAATCAGATTTTCCAGTGTGAGATGCATACGCCAACGCCAGTAGTGTTTCGGGTTGGCGGGCACGTTGATGCGTTCGATGGTTACATCGGGGTTGCGCAATTGTTCATCCATTGCCAGCCAGTCCTGCCATGTCAGGATGCAGAGCATTGATGGGCTGTATAGGTGACGGCGCACAACATCCTCGCACAGCCATCCCGGAGCATGTTCAGGCAAATCTCCCCAGTGTCCCAGTTCGTGATAGAAGAATCTGGCAGCCACGTTTCGGTCTTCTTCCCACCAACCCCGGAAGGTAGACATGTCATGTGTACCAATGGTACATACCGAGCGGAACGGATAGGAGTGTACGTGTCCGAACTCATCTTGCGGGTTTTTCGGCATGCGTTGGATTTCGAGCGAAAGGATTTGCAGTTGTTCCATTACCCAGGGTACGCAGTCGGGCACCATTCCCAAGTCTTCGCCGCATACCAGCATCGAAGTGGCTTGTGTGAGGATAGGTAGCTTTTTCATTGCCTCGTGATACCAGAATTCATTGTGGCGGCGGTAATAATAATCATTATACAATCGGTTGAAAGCATCCTGTTCCTGTCCGGTCAGTTGGCGGTAGATGTAATCGTTCTGCACAGCAATGCGTGGATGGTACATTGTGGAGTTGTCGCGGTCGGGGATGAACAGAACATTGCTTACCAGTGCATACAGTCCTTCTTTCAGGTTGATACTTTCGGTGTCTGTGCGTCCGGCAAAGTATGCTTCTATTTTCCGTTGGGTGTCAAATTCGGGGCGCATCGAGTAGATGTCGTGGTGTTCATGGCGCACAAAGGTGTCGCGCACTTCCTGACTGCGTGTTCCGAACATTTCGTCCAGCATGTGGTCGTTGATGAAAGGACGGGTCATGAAATCTTTCTGGAAATGCAGTCCGTAACTTTCTATCTCTTCCACGCTCATCGGGAGCGATGGAACGAACTGTCCCAGCAGTCCATGAACAGAGTGGATAGGAATTTCCCAAATGCGGAAGAACCCCAGGATATGGTCGATGCGGTAAGCGGTGAAGTAATTTGCCATTTTACGGAAACGGCGTTGCCACCACTGGTAATTGTCTTTTTCCATTACCTTCCAATTATAGGTTGGCATGCCCCAGTTTTGTCCTTTGGTAGAAAACGCATCGGGCGGTGCACCGGCCTGTCCGTTCATGTTGAAATAATAAGGTTCTACCCATGCTTCTACGCTGGTGCGGCTGATACCGATGGGGATGTCGCCTTTGACGATGACGCCTAGTTTACGTCCGTAGTTGCAGGCATCCAGCAGTTGGACATGAAGCAGGTACTGCACGTAGCAGTGGAACATGGTTTCGGGATAGGCTTCGTTGTCAGGTGTGCACAGTTGTTCGGCTGTTTCCGGATGGTAAGTGCTGTAATCTTGCCATTGGTGGAAGTCAGGTGTCTGGAACTTGTCGCGCAGGTAACAGAATGCTGCATACGGGCGTAGCCATTCGGCGTTCTCACGATAGAATTCGCAGAATCCGTTCGAGTTAAGTACTGTATCTTGTTCCTGTTGGAAAATAGCTTTTAGGTAAGCTCGTTTCCACTGGTTCACAGCTTCGTAGTCTACTTGTGGCAAAGCGTTCAGTTCGTTGCGCTTCTGTTCGAATGTGATGGCAGATGCCTGGTCATTCAAGGCTGGAAGTTGCCGTAAATCGACATACATCGGATGGAAAGCATAGATGGAAATGCTACTGTATGGATACGAGTCGGTCCATGTACCGGTCATTGTCGTGTCGTTGATGGGGAGAACCTGTACGGCACGCTGGTGTGTGTGTGCAGCCCAGCGGATGAAACTTTTCAGGTCACCAAAGTCGCCCACGCCATAGCTGCCTTCAGAGCGGAGCGAGAATACAGGAATGGCACATCCGGCTATCTTGTAGCTTTCGCTGGCGAAGAATATTTCTTCTTCGGGAGTGACATAGGTCTCACCAGGCTGGAGCGACGGAGGTGTGATACTGCGGTTTTCGTGTGCTTCCCATTCGGTTATGCTACCGTCTTCAGGAGAGAGGGTGACATACTTATATGTGAAGTCAGGGGGCAATATGGTAGCATCTATTGCTACTTGCCATTCATTAGGCTTTACTTCGTGCATGCGGAGGGGAGCTGTTTCGCCCCAGTTGCCTAATGTCTTGCAGTTACCGGTGATGCCTAATATGCGCGTGCTTTTCCCATTCGACGGGCATAAGGCACGGATGACGATGGCTGTATCGTTTCCGGGTGTCGGGAGTGTTTCGATGCGTTGTGAAACATTTTCACCACAAAATGCAGAACTGAACCGATAAGAAGCGGCAGGCAGGTCTCGCCACGTATCTTGCACCAGATAATGACGTTCTTGTGTGTCGGTTATATACAAAATGTGTGGCAGGATACCCCATTCACGTCGGATGCGGCAGTTGTCTTGCCATACTTCATAACGGTAAGTAACGAGTGGAACGGGAGTATCGGGCAGGTAATCGGTTTGTCCTTGCCAACAATAACCGTCTACAGTGGTCAGTTCTACAGTGGTCTTTTCGTCTATAAGAACGCGGAGGTTTTCACCCCAGTTCGTGTGATACTGAATTCGAAAAATAATTGTCATACGTTATCTTGGTATTAGAGTGATTTAAGAATTATCTCACAAAGATAGGGAGACTGGACGGAAACCACCCTTCGAATAATGAAAATATAAATTAAATTAAATGGAAATAGCGGTCTCAGATATTTGTAGACGCGATTTTGGATAATAAAAATATAAAAAAGCTGTAGTTGCTTTTCCTGTTTTAGCAAGGTAAGTTTTAGTGGTTTCTTTTATTTGTATCGGGAGAAAACCGGTATGAAATAAAAGTGAATGCTTCTATAAATACCTCATGCGGAATGATGAAAATGCCTAATAATCAACTTGATAAAACTACGTTAAAGTTCTATATTTTTTCTATCGGTTTTTCTCATGTAATGAAAAGGTGTATCTTTAGCTACAAATTCATTATCTAACTTAATAAAAATAATCCATGAAGTTAAGACACTTGCTGATTTTGCCGGTATTGGCGGCTATGGGTTGCCAGTCCGTAAAAAACGATTATGAATCGTTTGCTGATTATCCGGTCGTGAAAGGTGACTGGGAAGAGATGGTTTATTCACCGCAGGAAACCCGGTTTGCACTGTGGGCGCCTACAGCAGAAGAAGTGAACCTGAAGCTGTATGCCGAAGGTCAGGGAGGGCAGCCTACGCGTACGGTGGCGATGAAGGCAGCCGAAAATGGTTTATGGCGTGCCGAGGTATCTGAAGACTTGGACGGTCAGTTTTATACGTTCGATGTAAAGGTAAAAGGGGTATGGTTGGGCGATACGCCGGGAGTATGGGCGAAGGCAGTTGGCGTGAATGGAGACCGGGCAGCTGTCATCGATCTGAATGCGACTGACCCTGAAGGTTGGGACAAAGACGTGCGTCCCGAACTGAAAAGCTTTGCCGACATAGTTCTTTATGAGATGCATCACCGGGATTTTTCCATCGATTCTTTATCGGGAATCGACCACCGAGGCAAGTTTTTGGCTCTGACGGAGAATGGGACAAAAACGGCTCGCGGGCAGAAAACAGGCATCGACCATCTGAAAGAGCTGGGTGTAACACATGTTCATATTTTGCCTTCGTTTGATTATTCATCAGTGGATGAAACGAAGCTGGATACTCCTCAGTACAATTGGGGATATGACCCGAAGAATTATAATGTGCCAGATGGTTCTTATTCGACCGACCCGTATGCTCCGGAGGTTCGTATCCGTGAATTTAAACAAATGGTGATGGCGCTGCATCAGGCAGGTATCCGTGTGGTGATGGATGTGGTGTATAATCATACGGCAGTGACCGAAGGGAGCAATTTCGAGCGTACCGTTCCCGGTTATTTTTATCGTCAGACACCGGAAGGGAACTTTGCCAATGCTTCGGGGTGTGGTAATGAGACAGCGTCTGAGCGTGCCATGGTGCGTAAATATATGGTGGAAAGTGTGAAATACTGGGTGAACGAATACCATGTCGATGGTTTCCGCTTCGACCTGATGGGCATTCACGATTTGGAAACCATGCGTGCCATCCGTAAAGCTGTAGACGAAATAGACCCTACTATTTATATATATGGAGAAGGTTGGGCTGCAGGTGCGCCTCAATTGCCGATGGATTCGTTGGCGATGAAAAACAATATTGACCGCTTGTCCCGCATCGCCGCATTTAGCGATGAGTTCCGCGATAGCTTGCGTGGTCCTTTCGGCAATGATGCCCAAGGTGCTTTCCTTGCCGGATTGAAAGGGCATGAGGCTGGTATTCGTTTCGGTATTGCAGGCGGCATCGAGCATCCGCAAGTCAATGGCGAAGGGGCTCATAAAGTGCCTAAATTCTGGGCATTACAGCCTACACAATTTATCAGTTATGTAAGTTGTCACGATGATATGTGCTTGGCAGACAGGCTGAAGGCTACTATGCCACAGGCTTCGGTAAATGTGCGTAAAGATTTGCATAAGTTGGCATTGACAGCTGTATTGACTTCTCAAGGCGTGCCGTTTATCTTTGCGGGCGATGAAGTGATGCGCAACAAGCAGGGTGTTCATAATTCATTCAATAGTCCGGATGAAATCAATGCCATTCATTGGGAACTTAAAAAACAAAACCGGGACTTGTTCGATTATGTAAGCGGGCTTATCGCGATGCGGCGTGCTCATCCGGCTTTCCGTATGGGAGATGCCGATTCGGTACGTAAATATCTGGAATTCTTACCTGCAACCGAGGACAATGTGGTTGCGTTCCGCTTGAAAGGACAGCCTAATGGAGATGCGTGGACGGATATAACGATGATACTGAATGCACGCGACCATGCTACGTCTGTAGAATTGCCGGCAGGTGTTTGGCAGGTAGTATGCCGTGACGGACGGATTGCTCCGGATGCCGGATTGGGCACGTTGCAAGGAGGAAAGGTGAGTGTGGGCGCACGTTCGGCGTTGATTCTGCATCGTTGATAATGTTTTATTTTGGGAAAGGCTGACTCATAAAGAAGAGCCAGCCTTTTCTAAAAATAAGACACTCTGAGGGGATTTTCAGCTTGATAAAACAGAATTTCTTTATATAAGGATTTGTATGATGAAAATAGACCATATTGCTTTGTATGTTAATGAATTGGAAGAAGTGAAGACGTTTTTTGTCCGCTTCTTCGGGGCGGTTTCCAATGAGATGTATCATAATCCGCGGACAGGGTTACGTACGTATATCTTGTCGTTTGGTGATGGGGCAAGGCTGGAAATCATGTCTCGTCCCGATATGAAAGATGAGGCGAAAGATATGTTCCGCACCGGGTACATTCATTTGTCTTTCGCTGTGGGTAGCCAATCGGAGGTAGATCGGTTGACCGGACTTCTTTATGACAATGGTTATCGGGTGGTAAGCGGTCCGCGTATTACAGGTGACGGCTATTATGAGAGTTGTATTGAGGGCCCGGAAGGCAATCTGATTGAGATAACCGAATGAATTTTTGGCTTGGGGAATCCTGATATTTTCAATTTATCCCTATCTTTGTACCCTCAATTTCAAATAATATAGGTATGTTATCTAAAATCATTCTTCAAGCCAATATCGATAAGGTAGCCAAGTGTTTCGAGGCTGCTGAAAAAATAGTGATTGTTTCCCATGTGTCGCCCGATGGGGATGCTATCGGTTCTTCACTGGGATTGCTTCATTTTCTGGAGACACAAGGGAAGGAGGTTCGGGTCATTGTGCCGAATGCATTTCCGGATTTTCTGAGATGGATGCCGGGAGCCAAGGACGTACTCCGTTATGATAAATATGCTGAATTTGCCGATAAGTTGGTTGCCGAAGCGGATGTGGTTTGTTGTCTGGATTTCAATGCTCTTTCGCGTATTGATGCATTAGCAAGTCCGGTGGCGGCAGCGCAAGGGAAGAAAATTCTGATAGACCATCATTTGAATCCGGAGACCTTTTGCCAAATTGTCATTTCACATCCCGAAATCTCTTCTACTTCTGAACTGGTGTTCCGCCTGATTTGCCGGATGGGCTGTTTTGAAGACATTACCAAGGAATGTGCCGAATGTATCTACACGGGGATGATGACCGACACGGGCGGTTTCACATACAATTCAAATAATCAGGAAATCTATTTTATCATCAGCGAGTTGCTTTCGAAAGGCATTGATAAGGATGAAATCTACCGCAAGGTGTTCAACACTTATTCTGAAGACCGCTTGCGGCTGATGGGTTATGTGCTGTATGACAAGATGCAGGTGTTTCCTCAGTTCCGTTCTGCCCTGATAACACTGACCAAGGGCGAGCAGGGCAAATTTTATTATGTGAAGGGGGATACGGAAGGATTCGTCAATATTCCGTTACAGATAAAGAATATTTGTTTTTCGGCTTTCCTCCGTGAGGATACTGAAAAAGATATGATTAAGATTTCGCTCCGTTCGGTAGGGAATTTCCCTTGTAATAAGGTGGCGGCCGAGTTTTTCAATGGAGGGGGACACCTGAATGCTTCCGGTGGTGAGTTTTATGGCACGATGGCAGATGCTGTCCAACTTTTCAAGCAGGCATTGGTGAAATATGAAGATTTGTTGCTGAAGAATTGAATTTGTGTTATATTTGTACCGTATAACATTAAATAAGAGCAGCTATATGAACAAACGGCATTACCTGATGGCGGCAATGTGTCTGATGACGCTTGCTGCATGTACCCAAAAGACTGAATTGCCCGAAGACCCGAAAGACAAGGAAGAATATCGTGACAGCCAAGGCAACAGTTGGATATACAACGCGATGCTGATGCGCTGGGCATTAATGCCTTCGGCGATGAACGGGTTGACTACGACACATTATTATTATCCGAACACGGGTTCGTGGACAGACGCTAATGGTACGCGGGTCAATGCACCTTCGGGAGTGAAAGTAAGCTCTCCTGCTGGAAGCAAGTCGAAATCGAGTGGCCGTGTGTTCGGTTCGTCACACCGTTCTTCGGGTGTTCATGCATAAAGATGAGGCTATATGGAAAGGAAATATGTTACCCCCCGAACAGATTATCGTGAAAAGATAGAGGCATTGGGATTTGATTTCCACGGCGATTATTGGCGTGAGGAGGCTTATTACCAATTTACATCGGACGAAATCGGCCGGCTGGAGGAAGCTACGGCAGAAGCTTATCGTATGTATTGTGAGGCAGCAGGATACATCATTGAAAAAGAACCGGAATGGATGGAGCGTTTCTTGCAGCTTCCGCCGGAGATTTGTCAACGTATCCGGGAGTCGTGGAATGCGGATGAACTGAGCTTATATGGACGTTTCGACTTTATGCTGGATGAAAAGGGGACACCACGTATATTGGAATTCAACGCTGATACACCTACTTCGTTGCTGGAGGCTTCCGTGATCCAGTGGCAATGGAAAGAAGATGTTTTTCCGGATTGCGACCAATACAATGGCATTCACGAAGGTCTGGTACAGTCGTGGAAAGATATTTTCGCATCAGGAAGCAACTTGCATTTTGCCGGTGTGCTCGACAATCATGAAGATTCGGGGACACTGCAATACTTGGCAAGTACGGCTATGGAGGCTGGCTATTCTACCCGTGTGCTTGATATCAATGATATGGATTTGCAGGACGGTTGTTTTTATGACCCGAGTGGGGAACGCATTGAGCATTGCTTCAAGTTATACCCATGGGAGTGGATGGCAGATGAAAGTCCGGACGGGTGTCTGGCTTCGTTGACATGGCTGGAGCCGATATGGAAACTGGTGATGTCGAACAAAGCCATTCTGACAAAAATATTCGAGTTGTTTCCCGATTCGCCTTATGTATTACCTTGTTTTCTTTCACGTCCCCAGGAGGGGGTGTATTGTAAGAAGCCGGTCTTTTCGCGCGAGGGGCATAATGTAAGCGTGGTTGAGATACGGAACTGGGAGGAGCGTCCTTTGCTTCGCGAGACAGAGGGTGATTATAATCAGGGTGCGTATGTTTATCAGGGATATGTAAGGCCTACGGTATATGGCGGGCGCTATCCGGTAATCGGCTCGTGGATTGTGGGTGGAGAGCCGGCAGGTATCGGCATCCGTGAAAACCGTATGGAGATAACCGATAACCTGTCGGAGTTCGTGCCACATGTAATAGTTAATAATTAATAGGCCAACTCCTGGTTGGCTTTATTAGAAAACTGTTCCTTAATTATTATTTCATCCCTCTTGCCTTGTAGATGCGTTCCTTGGCATTATTGATGTTCTGGAATTTTTCTTCGGCAGCTTTACGAATGTCTTCGCCAAGGGTAGCTACACGGTCGGGATGATGCTTCAAGGCAAGACGGCGGTAGGCGGTACGCACTTCGTCATCAGTTGCCGAGGGGTCGATTTCCAATACCTTGTAGGCATCGGCCAGCGAGTCACCTCCCAGGTTTAACATCGATTCTACTTCCTTTTCTGAGAGTTGCATGGCTTGTGCCACTTCTTTCAGGGCTTCAATTTCTTTTTCACATACTTTACCGTCGCTCTGTGAAATCTTCACCAGAAAGTCCAGCAGTTGCAGGCGTTCTCCATAGGAGAGATTGGCGGCGATTTGTGCGCCACATTCGTGTATTGTATTGCGGAAGGCATACGGGTTTGTAGCGTCCATCCGTTTTTGCTCCTCGAAGAGGTTAAGTAGGATTTGTTGTCCTTCGTTTACAGCTTCTTCACCGAAATTGGTACGCAGGAAGCGGCGTACGAATTCCATTTCGCTATGCATGATTCTTCCGTCTGCGCGGATGATGTACGAGGCCATGACAAGCATAGAGAATAAGAAGCTGTTCCGTTGTCCGGTATTGGTTTGTGTATCACCGTTTGTCGTGTCAAAAGAGTTTTGAGCCTCGGTCGCCTTGTCAAATAGGGAGCCCAGCACGTATCCAGCCAAAGCTCCGAGCGGTCCTCCCATGGCGATGAATCCCATGATGCCGCCAATCCATTTTCCTAATTTCATAGTCGTGTTGTTTTTATGCCGAAAGCAAAAGACGCAAAAAGCACAGAGAGTCATTTATTGTTTGTTTGTGTATGCATCTCCGTGTTTTTTGCGTCTTTGTGTGTTTTCGGGAAATTACTTTTGTTGGGGTTGTGTATAGATAATGTTCATTTGAATTTTCTGGTCTTCATCGGTCGATTCGTTGAGGTCTTTTCCTCCTATCAGCATGGCCGAATTGACGCTCAAGTCATTGTCTACACCAATGACATTGCTATTGGCATCGGTTTCCGTACTTACTGGTATCAGTAATACTTTGTCCCAGTCCGGGTTATCGGCTTTCCACTGTTCCCATTCGGTTTCACCTTTTTCTATTTCCGGTCTGATTTCGCTGAAGATATTCGCTATCAACCGGTTCAGTTGTGAGAAAGAGTAAGCATTGTTTGTACTGCTATATGTGGAAAGGAACGATGTACGATTGTCATTTACTTCGTTGTTTTCGAAGAAGCTTTTCATGTCTTTTGCCCTTATCATCAGCAGGGTGGTCGGGGTTCCCATTTTATATGGACTGCTGCTCTGGTCTCTCATTTTCTCGAACGAGAGTGAAATAGAATTCAATGTATCGCTCTTGTGATCTTCGTAGATTGTTTCCAGAGGAAGTGTTACTTTGGTGCATAGCCCGGCAGGTGTCTTCAGATACGTGCGTGTAGGGTCTTCCACCAGATTTTGCAGTCCTGAGTTTTGGAAACGGGTAGACATGAAGACTTCCTTTGTTGCCGTCATCGGCACAACGCCCGTATATAAAGAGTCGGCGGTATCGGCCGAGTTCCTGCCTAGATAAGAAACCGTCAGGTGCAGGTAAATATCTGAAATATAAAGGACGGAACCTTCACCGTTTGTTACGTGTACATAAAATCCTTTCAAGACGTTGTTGATAAAAGATTCTGCATCTTTGAAATAAGGATGTACGGTAACGCCGTTTTCTTCTACGCTATAGTCGTATTTGCTTTTGAAATTGTCACAGAATGCTTTTCCCAAGTCAATGGACACATGCGGGTAATAGTCGCTGGTGTTGTAAAGTGAGTCACTGACGGTTTTGTCGTATGCTGTATAATCTTTCGTAGCTAACGGAAGACTCTGCGGGTTATAGAAACGTGTGGGATCCAGGTTGGTATAATAGAGGTTCTTGTCCAGTCCGTTGTCTTGAATGGCTGTGGTAAGGGTGTCGACCTGTACACGTAAGGTAGCCAGAGAATCACCGAAATAGCTGGTGTAGTAAAGTCCCAGCGTTGCTTCGTCGATGCTTTGCAGGCGGTCGGGAAGCTGGAAGTTTTCGGGACAGTTTATCTGTACGAGGAAGTCGGACGTAAATGTGCCATATCCTTCATCGGTAAACTTGCCCAGATAGGCTGTATTTGAACGGGAATAGACCGAGTCCAGCAAATACGATTCTGTAGATACTGTATATGAATCGGATTTGGCAAGGATAAAGTCTTCATCAGCGACAAATTGTCCGATTCCCGTTGTTTCATCATCACAGCTGTAGAGTGTAGCGGCTGTCAGTAGTCCTATTGCCGCCCAGAACTTAAGTTTCATTGTTTTCTGATTAATTGTTATAAGTTCGTCTTATTCGGCGCCGCCAAGCACCTTTTTATAGAGTGCATCGCAGGCGTCTGCATACGTATTTTCATCGGCTTGGTAATCTATGGTAGGAAGATTCAAGCTGCGTGCGTAATCCATGATGGCAGGGTTTACCTTTTCGCTGTTTTGCACTACGCCGTCCGAATAAGTGATAGCAAGTTTGCATAACTCTTCATAATCGACAGGATTTTGTACCATCTTAACATCATCGGGAGTGATTTCTCTGTAGATTACTTGTTTGGTGAAGTCCGGGTTCAGGTTTGACTGGAATCCGTTGCCGTACACCGAGAATACCACTTTTGAATCTCTAAAGGAAGGCTCGTCGTAGTATGCTTTTTTGATGAAGAGCGGAACCACGGCGCTCATCCATCCGTGACAATGGATGATGTCGGGACACCAGCGTAATTTTTTTACGGTTTCCAATACACCCCGGGCATAGAAGATGGCTCGTTCGCCATTGTCTTCATATTCTTTTCCTTCTTCATCGGTTGTCATCAGCCGGTGTTGGAAATAGTCGTCATTGTCGATGAAATAGACCTGGCGGCGTGCAGCTTGTATAGAAGCTACTTTGATGATTAAAGGATGGTCTGTATCATCGATGATAATGTTCATGCCGGACAGGCGTATGACTTCATGCAGTTGGTTACGCCGTTCGTTGACATTGCCCCATTTGGGCATGAATGTCCGGATTTCCCAGCCTTTGTCTTGAATAGCTTGGGGAAGATTCTGACCGATTAACGATAGTTCACTTTCGGGTACGTAAGGAGTAATTTCTTGTGTAATGAATAATACTTTTTTTGCACTCATGTTTCTACTATTGCTCATAAAGGTTGTGCAAAGGTACAAAAAAATCAGACCACTTTGTTAATTTGTGCACGTTATTTACCTTATAGTTTGTTAATCTGTCTGTGGATGGTGCTTTTTTGTAAAAACTGCTTTATTATTTGGTAAAAATGTGGTTACTTTGCACCTGTTTTTAGAAAAACATTGGGTTTAATTATCAGAAAAATGGAATTAATTCAAACTATTCATGAGCTTCGTGCGAAGTTGGATGTACTTCGGGGCGAAGGGAAAACCATTGGTCTGGTTCCCACAATGGGAGCTTTGCATGCCGGTCACGCTTCATTGGTGAAACGCGCCGTTGCCGAGAATGATGTAGTGGTGGTCAGCGATTTTGTCAATCCCACCCAGTTTAATGATAAGAATGATTTGGCGAAGTATCCGCGTACGCTGGATGCCGATTGCCGGCTTTTGGAAGCGTGTGGCGTCACGTTCGTATTCGCACCTTCGGTAGAAGAGATTTATCCCGAACCGGACACACGTACGTTCAGTTATGCTCCGCTGGATACGGTGATGGAGGGCAAATATCGTCCGGGACATTTTAACGGTGTATGCCAGATTGTGAGCAAGCTTTTCCTGATTGTAGAGCCTACGCGTGCCTATTTTGGTGAAAAAGATTTCCAGCAGCTTGCCATCATCCGTGAAATGGTACGTAAGTATCCTTTTTCGTTGCAGATTGTGGGTTGTCCCATCGTACGTGAGGCCGATGGGCTGGCATTGAGCAGTCGTAATGCCCGTTTGAGTGGAGAACAGCGTATGCAGGCTTTGCAGATATCGAAAACCCTGTTTGCCAGTGTAGATTATGCCAAGGTGCATTCGCTGGCAGAAACAAAAGCATTTGTGGAAAAGGGTATTGAAGATGCTGAAGGGTTGCGTCTGGAATATTTCGAAATTGTAGACGGGAATACCTTGCAGCCTGTAAGTTCGTGGGACGAAAGCGGCTACATTGTAGGTTGTATTACTGTATTCTGTGGGGATGTACGTTTGATAGATAACATTAAATATAAGGAGTGAGCGTGTGATGATGATACAAGTACTGAAGTCGAAGATTCACTGTGTAAGTGTTACCGAGGCAAATCTGAATTACATGGGCAGTATTACGGTAGATGAGGATTTGCTGGATGCCGCCAATATGATAGCCGGCGAAAAGGTGCAGATTGTGGATAATAATAACGGCGAGCGTTTCGAGACTTATATAATAAAAGGTGAGCGCGGATCTGGGTGCATTTGTCTGAATGGTGCAGCCGCCCGCAAAGTCCAGGTAGGCGATACCGTGATTATCATGTCGTATGCATTGATGGATTTTGAAGAAGCCAAACACTTCAAGCCCTCAGTGATTTTCCCCGATACGGTGACGAACAAGCTTGTTTGACAATTAACAATTAATAATTAATAATTAAGGGGGATGCCGGAATAGTGTTTGTTTTTATTCCGGCATCCCCTTGTTTGTTTCAGTCTGCCTTTTCTTTGATGATACCGGTGCGGTATCCCACCAGCAGCTTTTTAAGGTCTTCTATCTGAATACTTAATTCTTTTCCTTTGTCGGTGTCTTTCACCATCATCCGCTTGGCACTCATTTCTACGATTTGAGTGGTCGATTTGATGTCAAGTCCTTCTTCGATGGCTCGCTGGGTGGAGGTGAACGGTTCGTGCTGTACCAGTTGGAATCCGCGCGAGTGGTACACCAGGGTATAGCCTGCAATACCTGTTTCAGGCTGGTAGGCTTTCGAGAATCCTCCGTCTATTACCATCAGTTTTCCGTTCGCCTTGATGGGTTTTTCACCTTTTCCGGCTTTTACCGGTACATGTCCGTTGATGATATGCCGGTGTTCGCCTTCCACACCGAACTCGTCCAGGATCATGTCGCAGATATCTTCGCGGTCGCGTAACTGGTAATAATATCCTTTTGTTTCCACGTGCGTTTCCTTGTCTTCGATAAAGTATCGTTCGAAGGTGGCCATTTTGTCTTTGTCGAAGGCGGGTGAGTCTTTTCCGCACCACAGGTACCAGATGTAATCCAGGGCGAATGCCTTTTCTTCGCTTTCGCTTTCATCGAAATAGGCGGTACGTATCAGTTGTCCCACACGTTTTAAGAGAGCCTGTCCTTTGTAGCTTTCACCTAAAATGTCGATTTCTTTCAAGGTACCGTCGGCATTGAGCGGCATGGAAGCGTGGAACAGCAGGTTCGAGTTGCATACGTTGTACATGCATCCGTAGCGGAAGAGGCATTTCATGTGCTTGCGTAGTTTTTCGCTGCTTGTAAATGATTTGTGCAACTTGTCTACCACATCACGTTCCTCGTCGGTCAGCCGGTAGGGGTCTGATGGGTCTACGGTAGGGAAGAAACTATCGCGTAGCAGATATTCTTTGCCGTTAAGTGTGATGGTGTGTTTCTCGAAGTCGATGTGGTGCAGCAACATGCGGTCTTCCATCCTGAATTCCGGGCGGCGGCGGATGATTTCAGCTTCCAGTTTGAACTGGATGATGCTGATAGCCTTGTGCATTTGTGCTATCAGGCGGATGGTTTTTGCACTGTCTGTATTAAGGGTATCGTCAATCTTTGGTTCGAAGAACGAGCAAGGGTCATCGGCATAAGTATCCATGGCGAATGTGGCGAGAGGCAACAGGTTGATGCCATAGCCGTCTTCCAGCACCGAGAGGTTGCCATAACGCATGGCGAGCCGGAGTACATTGGCGATGTTGCAATCGTTTCCCGATGCGGCGCCCATCCACAAGATGTCGTGGTTTCCCCATTGGATGTCGAAGTTGTGATAGTCGCACAGGGTATCCATGATGATGTGCGGACCTGGTCCGCGGTCGAAGATATCGCCCAGGATGTGAAGCGAGTCGATGGTCAGCCGTTGGATAAGGTTGCTCAATGCCACGATGAAGTCATCGGCACGGTGTGTGTCGATGATGGTACTGATGATGACGTTGATGTATGCCTGCTTGTTGGGGTCCATGCTGCTTTCGTGCAACAATTCTTGTATGATGTAGGAAAATTCTTCGGGCAAGGCCTTGCGCACTTTCGAGCGGGTGTATTTCGATGATACATTCTGGCATACCTTTACCAGCTGGTTCAGGGTGATGACGTACCAGTCTTCCAGTTCGGTTTCCACTTCCTTTACCAGTTGCAGTTTCTGTTCGGGATAATAGATAAGTGTGCACAATTCTTTTTTTTCCATTTCGCGCAACGTATTGCCGAAGATTTCGTTCACTTTTCGTTTGATGGCACCCGAAGCATTCCGCAATACGTGTTGGAACGCTTCGTATTCCCCGTGCAAGTCGGCAAGGAAGTGTTCCGTACCTTTGGGAAGGTTCAGAATGGCCTCCAGGTTGATGATTTCGGTGCTGGCAGAGGCTATGGTCGGGAAGTTGTGCGAAAGCAGTTCCAGGTATCGGA
Organism: Bacteroides sp. An279; assembly: GCF_002159615.1. Lineage (NCBI taxonomy): Bacteria > Pseudomonadati > Bacteroidota > Bacteroidia > Bacteroidales > Bacteroidaceae > Bacteroides > Bacteroides sp. An279. Next base: position 6,902 of record NZ_NFJA01000019.1, on the reverse strand, counting down.
GGTCTTGTTGTATCATCTCCGTTGTGATTTGGTTGTAGGATTTCATATCTTCTTCAGGTTAAAAATGATAATCAGCAATTAACAATTAATAATTGGCAATTAAAGGAGAACGGGTAAAGCGGTCGTAATTGTTAACTATTAATTGTTAATTATTAATTATTAATTGTATATATATTCATAAAAACAACATCAGTATCAGTTGGGCGATGATGACACGGGTGAACATCCCCAGCGGATAGACCGTGGCATAGCTCACGGCAGGGTTATCGTTCGGGATGATGTCATTGGCATAGTTCAGTGCCATTGGGTTTGCCATACTTCCACAGAGCATGCCGCAGGTGTTTCCGAAGTCGAGGTGGAAACACCGTAATGCCACCAGTGCCATAATCACTACGGGTACAAAGGTAATAATAAATCCGATACCAACCCATAAAGCACCCTCCGGACGCATCACGGTTTCGAAAAAATGTGCTCCGGCATCCAGTCCAAGGCAGGCAAGATACAGGGAAAGTCCGATGCCACGTAGCATCAGGCTGGCGCTGCGGGTGGTGTAGGTCAGCATGTGCAGGCGTGGACCATACGAGCCGATGAGGATGCCGGCGACGATTGGTCCTCCTGCCAGTCCCAGCTTGACAGGTGTCGATATGCCCGGGATGGCGATGGGGATGGAGCCGACTATCAGTCCCAGCACGATGCCGATGAAGATAGAAGCCAGATTGGGGTCTTTCAGGGTTTTTACGGTGTTGCCCAATACTTTTTCCACATTCTTGATAGCTGCGGCTTCGCCCACCACGGTCAGGCGGTCGCCCAGTTGTAATACCAGTTCGGGGGTGGCAAGCAGTTGTACACCGCTGCGCAGCACACGGCTGATATTGATGCCATACACGTTGCGCAGGCGGAGCGAACCCAGCTTTTTCCCGTTTATTTCGGGACGGGAAATAACGATGTGTTTCGAGATAAGCTGGCTATCGATGGCATTCCAGTCGATATCCTCCTTGTTCCAGTCCTTCTGTTCTTGTTCGCCGAACAGGATGGTCAGGGCTTCCACGTCTTTTTCGGTGGTCACTACCAGCAGGCGGTCGTTCTCTTGCAGCACCTTGTCGGAAGTGGGAATGCACACCTGTCCGTCGCGCCACAGGCGGGAGATGACAAACTTGGAATAACCCATATGCACCAGTTCGTGGATGCTTTTGCCGAAGATGGCAGGATTGTGTACCTGATAGGTACCGATATAGGTGTGGTTAGGGTCGTCGTGCGGATGCTCTTCCATATCGGAAGGGCGTACGAACAGTTTCCTTACCGCTACGATGGCAAGAATCACTCCTACCACTCCCAGCGGGTAGGTGACGGCACAGCTCAGTGCGGCACCGCTGGTAGGTTCGCCCAGTTGTTTCAATGTTTGTTGTGCAGCTCCCAGTGCCGGTGTGTTTGTGGTGGCTCCGCAAAGGATTCCCACCATGTCCGACATCGAGATGGGGGTGAACAAGGTCAGCACGATTGCCATTATCGTGCCCAGTAAGATGACCCCCAGTCCCAGCAGGTTCAGTTGGCATCCACCCTGGCGTAGGGAACTGAAGAATCCCGGTCCGACCTGCAGCCCCAGTGCATAAACAAATAATACCAGTCCGAAACTTTCGGCATAGTTCAGCATCTGGGGATTGATGGCAAGTCCTGAATGACCGGCAAGGATACCCGTGAAAAACACGAATGTCACCCCTAACGAGATGCCGCAAACATGTATTTTCCCCAAGGCAAGCCCTGTGGAGATAATCAGGGAAATGATGATAACCGCCTGTAGGGCGGTCTGCTCAAAAAACAAATCGTATAACCATTCCATTTTGGTCTGTTTTATAGTTGACAAGGTGACTAGGCGACTAGGTACTAGGTGACAAGTTGACTAGGTGACAAGGTTCTGAATAGTTTTGCTAATGGTATCTAGTACCTCGTCACCTAGTACCTCGTCACCTAGTACCTAGTACCTAGTCACCTTAAAGAGATTATCTTACGAATAGCAGTTCACGGTATTTCGGGAGCGTCCACATCTGGTCGTCCACAATCAGTTCCAGCTTGTCGATGTGGTAGCGTATCTGCTCCAGCATGGGGGCGATGGTATCGTGATAGGCGATAGCCTTTTCGCGTTCGCCGGTGATTTTGTTTGCTACTTTGCGGGCTTCCACCATTGCGTCCACGTGCTCCTTGATGTATCCGGTGTGTTCGGCTATCTGTTTGATGATGGCGATGTTTTCGGATGAGAGGCGGGTGGCTTCGTCGGCATCGAAGAGCGACTTCATCTTATAGGCATTGTCTATCAGTTTGGTCTGGTATTCGATGGCGACGGGCACCACGTGGTTCATCACCAGATCGCCCAACACGCGTGCCTCAATCTGTATTTTCTTGGTGTACATTTCCCATTTCACTTCGTTGCGTGCCGCCAGCTCCTTACGGTTCATCACGCCGGTCGATTCGAACATCCGGATGGTTTCCGGTTTCAGGTAATTATCGAAGATGAGCGGGCAGCTGGTTTCGCAATCCAGTCCGCGGCGTGCCGCTTCGGCTTTCCATTCTTCGCTGTAGCCGTTGCCGTCAAAACGGATGGGCTTGCACTCCTTGATGTAGCGGCGCACCACCTCGATGATGGCGGAGATTTTCGGTTCGCCGTCTTCTATCAGTTTGTCTACGTCTTTTTTGAATTGGATGAGCTGCTCTGCCACGGCGGTGTTCAGGGCAATCATTGCGCTGGCACAGTTGGCTTCCGAGCCCGGTGCACGGAATTCGAAGCGGTTGCCGGTGAAGGCAAACGGCGAGGTGCGGTTACGGTCGGTATTGTCGATGAGCAGTTCGGGGATTTGCGGGATATCCAGGCGCATGCTCTGTTTGTCGCCCAGGGCTATCAGGTCGCTGTTGGTACTTTCTTCCAGGTGGTCGAGCACCTTGCTCAGTTGTGTGCCGAGGAAGGAGGAGATGATTGCCGGAGGTGCTTCGTGTGCTCCCAGGCGATGCGCGTTGGTAGCGCTCATGATAGAGGCTTTCAGCAAGCCGTTGTGGTGATATACCGCCATCAGCGTATTGACGATGAAGGTGATGAAGCGCAGGTTTTCTTCGGGAGTTTTGCCCGGAGCCATCAGCAATGTGCCGTTGTCGGCACCCAGCGACCAGTTGTTGTGCTTGCCAGAGCCGTTAATGCCCTTGAAGGGTTTTTCGTGGAGCAGCACGCGGAAACCATGGTTGCGTGCCACTTTGCGCATCAGCGACATAATGAGCATGTTATGGTCTACGGCGAGGTTGCATTCCTCATAGATGGGAGCCAGCTCGAACTGGTTGGGAGCCACCTCGTTGTGGCGGGTCTTGACGGGGATGCCCAGTTCCAGTGCCTGGATTTCGAGGTCTTTCATGAAAGCGGCCACGCGGGGCGGGATGGCACCGAAATAGTGGTCTTCCAGCTGCTGGTTCTTCGAAGCCTCGTGGCCCATCAGGGTGCGGCCGGTCAGCAGCAAGTCAGGGCGTGCGGCATACAGTCCTTCGTCTACCAGGAAGTATTCTTGCTCCCAGCCCAGGTAGGTGATGATTTTTCTCACCGAAGGGTCGAAGTAGTGCATGACATCCAGTGCCGATTTGTTGACCGCCTGTATAGATTTCAGAAGCGGTGCCTTGTAGTCGAGCGACTCGCCCGTATAGGCGATGAAGACGGTGGGGATGCACAAGGTGTCGCCTACCACGAAAACTGGCGACGAGGGGTCCCAGGCGCTATATCCGCGGGCTTCGAACGTGTTACGCACGCCTCCGTTGGGGAACGATGAGCCGTCGGCTTCCTGCTGTACCAGTAGTTTGCCCGAAAATTCTTCCAGCATGCCGCCTTTGCCGTCGTGTTCCACGAAGGCGTCGTGCTTTTCCGCCGTACCTTCGGTCAGGGGCTGGAACCAGTGCGTGTAGTGGGTGACACCCAGCTCGATGGCCCATTTCTTCATTCCTGCCGCCACCTCGTCGGCGATGCTGCGGTCGAGCGCCGCACCGTTGTCGATGACGTCTGTCAGTTTGGCATACACCTTGCTGGGCAGGTACTTGAACATCTTTTCACGGTTGAACACGTATTTGCCGAAATATTCGCTGGGGCGTTCCGATGGAGGGACCACTTCGACCGGCTTTTTATGAAAAGCTTTTTCTACTACTCTGAATCTTAGTTTTGACATAATAATTACCTCTGTTGTTTCTTGTTTATGTTCTGTTTGATGAAATTCCGGTTACAGGCATCTGCACAGGCGTTGCATCGCCTCTTGGATGCGTTCTTTTTCGCCGAAGGCGGTCAGTCTCAGGTAGCCTTCCCCGCTTGGGCCGAAACCTACCCCCGGAGTGGTCACCACCTGCGCTTCGTACAGTAGTTTTTCGAAGAACTTCCACGATGACATTCCGTCGGGAGCTTTGACCCACAGGTAGGGCGCGTCTTCGCCTCCGGTGTTTTTCAGCCCGATGCTGGTAAGTGCATGCTTCATGATGCGGGCGTTGTTCATGTAATATTGGATATGGGCTTTTACCTGTTCTTTTCCTTCGGGGGTATAGATGGCTTCCGCTCCACGCTGGGTGATGTAGGAGGTGCCGTTGAATACCGTTTCCTGGTGCCGTTTCCACAGGGGGCCCAGGGGGATGCGTTTCCCTGCCAGTGTGCCTCCGGTCACTTCTTTCGGGATAACCGTGTAGCCACATCTCACACCTGTAAAACCGGCTGTTTTCGAAAAGCTGCGCATCTCGATAGCTACTTTGCGTGCTCCCTTTATCTCATAGATGGAGTGAGGGATGCCGGCGTGTTGGATATAGGCTTCGTAGGCACCGTCGAAGATGATGAGGGTATCGTTTTCGAGGGCGTAGTTCACCCATTTTTTCAGTTCGGATTTGTCCAGCACGGTACCGGTAGGGTTGTTCGGGTAGCATAAGTAAATAATATCGACACGATGGTCGGGGATGGGAGGGATGAAATTGTTTTCTGGCAGGCAGGGCATATAAATTACATTGCTCCATTTCCCTCCCGCCAAAAGCTCGCCTGCGCGTCCGCACGATACGTTCGAGTCGATGTAGGCAGGATAGATAGGGTCGGTCACTCCGATGCTGTTGTCGTGGCGAAGGATGTCGCCGATGTGTCCTGTGTCGCTTTTGCTCCCGTCGCTCACAAAGATTTCGCTGCGTTCCAGGTGCACGCCGCGTGGCGCATAATCGTGTTTGATGATGGCATCGATAAGGAACGGGTATCCTTCTTCGGGCCCGTAGCCGCGGAAGGTGGCGGCGTGTGCCAGTTCGTCGACAGCGCGGTGCATTGCCTCGGTGCACGCCTGTGGAAGGGGCAGGGTGACATCTCCTGTACCCAGCCGGATAAGGTCGGCTTTGGGATGGGTCACCTTGAACAAGTTGACTTTCTTTTCCAGGTCGGAGAAGAAGTAGTTGTTCGGCAATTTCAGGAAATGTTCGTTTACCAGTGCCATATTCGATATGTGTTGAAGTTTATGCGTTAGTCTGTTTCCGGTGCAAAGGTACGAAAATTTGCCGGTATTGCAGGGTAAAGAGGACTTCTTTTTTTATATCCCGCACGGCTCTTTCATTTAAAACAGCTTCTAAGTCATTTAAAGTGTGAGCTGCGAAAATCTGCGTTTCAAAATCGCAAAATCGTATATTGTAAATCGTAAATTGTAAATCGCCAAATCGTAAATTCAAATCGTCCGCAGCTCCCAGAACGCTACGGCGGATGCTGCCGCCACGTTGAGCGAGTCCACCCCGTGCGCCATCGGGATGCGCACCGTGTAGTCGGCTTCGGCGATGGTGGCGTGCGGAAGCCCGTCGCCTTCGGTGCCCATCACCAGTGCCAGCCGCGGCTCTTGCTTGAGGGCAGGCGTGTCGAGCGGGACGGAGTCGTCCGAGAGTGCCAGGGCGGCGGTGCGGAAGCCCAGGCGGTGCAGGGCGGCGAGGGGAGCGTCGGCCCACGTCCACGGAATGAGGAACACCGAGCCCATCGAGACACGCACGGCACGGCGGTTCAGCGGGTCGCACGAGTCGGGGGTGAGCAGCACCCCGTCGATGCCCAATGCGGCGGCAGAGCGGAAGATGGCACCGATGTTGGTCGTGTCGGTCACCCCGTGAATCACCACGATGCGCCGTGCCCCGCCGCATACTTCTTCCACGCTTTTCACCGGCGGCCGGCGCATGGCGCAGAGCACGCCGCGTGTCAGGGTATAGCCCGTAAGCCGGGCGAGCAGCTCGCGTCCGCCGGTGTAGACGGGTATGTCCGGGCATCGGGCAAGGATGTCGGCGGCGTCGCCCGCGAGGTGCTTCCGCTCGCACAGCAGCGCCAGCGGCTCGTAGCCCGCGTCCAGCGCCACGCGGATTACTTTCGGGCTTTCGGCGATGAACACGCCCTTCTCCGGTTCCAGCCGGTTGCGCAGTTGTGCCTCGGTCAGTGCGCCGAACAGCTCCACCCCCTGCTGCTCCAGCGACGTGATTTCGATGATTCGTTCCTTTTCCATATATATTTTGTAGGTTACAAGGTGACGAGTTGACAAGGTGACAAGGTTTTAAATAGTTTTGCTAATGGTATCTAAAGCCTCGTCACCTTGTCAACTGGTACCTTGTTACCTATAAAAAGCCTTGTTGCCTATAATGTTCCTCCCTCTCTCCTCTGCAAAGATAAGAAATCTTTTCCATGTGGCAATGGATTTGGAACAGGTGGGCGTAAAAATCTGTTAACTGATTATCGTTTTTCTATCTATATTGCTGAAAATGAGAATTATATAAGATGTGAAAATGTTATTTCTATGCTTGTATTATCGTGACAATGACAAATGACAAATGACAATTAACAAAGTGATGTAACGCACCACGAAGAAGAAAAGAGAATTGTAAATTAAATTATATTATATATATAT